>CAZZBY010000171.1:0-2691 GCA_964652635.1 uncultured Candidatus Marinamargulisbacteria bacterium
GGATTAGTTTCGTTTTGACACTGCAATTTTGTGGCGTTTTTTAAGGGATTCTCCTGTTTCTGAAGTGGCTTTGAGGGCCATGATGTAGATGCCATTAGGTACGGTGTCCCCGCTCATATCTTTTCCATCCCAGGTGATGCTTTGATAGCCAGTGTCGACATATCCGTTCCACTCAAATATCTTGGTGAGACCTAATGTGTAGATTTCGATGCTAATATCGGCATTTTGGCTGACTTCAAATCCAATGATGGTGGATTCATTATTGGGGTCAAATGGATTGGGGGCGTTTATCAGTTGACTGTCTTCTCCGTTAGGGCCAACAATTTTGAAAGCGGACTGGTTGATGAGGGTGATGTTATCGGTATTAAAATCCCCTTTTATGTCTTCGTAATATAGCTGAATTGGGGTTTGGGCGGCCAATGGGATTGTGCTGAAATCAATGGACAGCTTACCGGAGTAAGTGCCGGTTAATGGAGTAAATATAAGTTCGGGAGACTGGAGGGTATAGCGAGTTTGGTTGATGGTAGCCACAATGGAGTCTGTTTTAATTGGAGAAATGGAGATGAACGAATACTCAAGAGTTTGGTTGATTTGGACATAATCTCCGGATAGTTTTGAGGAGTGGGTTCGAGGCCACTTCATAAAGTTGAGTGCGGCTGCGGGTTGAATAAGTCCGTAGCCGGTCAACATATCTTTTCCGGTGGAATTTTTATCTAGGGCTGTTTGGGTAATGGCATCATAAATTTGGCTTGGCGTGGCCTCTGGATAGACGCTTTTTAATAAGGCGACCACCCCGCTAACGATTGGAGTCGCCATGGAAGTCCCCGTCAGTTGATGGTAGTTTGAGGTGGGATAAGTGGAATAAATATTGGTGCCGGTAGCTAAAATGTCAACAGCTTTACCGTAGTTGCTGTACCGTGTATCGACCTCTCCAGTTGATCTGGCGGCGGCAACAGTGATGACATCGGGATGAATGGCGGGGGAGATGTTTTCATCCTCGATATTGGAGGCTTCGTTACCAGCAGCGACGACGATGGAAATATTGGCATCGTGGGCTTCGGAAATGGCGTCGTTGAAGAGGCTGCTTTGACCGCTTCCACCAAGGCTCATATTGATGACGCTCGCGTCTTTTTCAATTGCGTAGTTGATGGCTTCAATGAGATCTGCCAATTCAAAATAGTTGGTATTTCCAATACTGGCTTTAAGAGGCATTAATTTGCAGTTGTAGGCAACTCCTGCGATTCCTATGTGATTATTGGTTTGGGCGGCGGCAATTCCAGATACATGAGTGCCGTGTCCAATCATGTCTTTGATATTGCTAGTTGCGCTGTGAAATCCCCACCCATGGGTGTCGTCAATTTTTCCATTATGATCATCATCAACGCCGGCAGTTCCGTTGATTTCGGCTGTATTGTCCCATAATTGATTCCTTAAGTCGGGGTGAGTGGTGTCAATGCCTGTATCGATTATGGCAATTGTGATATTGCTATTTCCAGTGCTAATCTCCCATGCTGATGGCATGTCGAGTAGTGAAATGTGATATTGGCTATTCATGGAGGGATCGTTGGGGGTGAATTGAATTTTGGGGAGTTGGTAAATGAGGTTGGGTTCTGCTGTGATGATGTCAGGGTTGGATTTAAGCTGTTTAATGACGGTAGGGATATCTTGGTCGTGATCAAAATAAAGGGCTAAAACTTGATGTTGTGATGATGACGCTGATCGTAAGTGATTGAAAATGGATTTTGTTTCGGGATGAGATAACCGTTTAATTTTTGAGGGATGAAATTGAGATAGGACTGACCACTTTTTCGCTTGAAAATTGGGTGAGGCTAATGGAGTTATCTCGTCAGTGATCAATGGGATTTTGGTTTTAATGAGGACGGATTTGTGATCATACCGAGCTTCGGCATGAAGTAGTGCAGATGCCATGAGGATTAGGATTAACCCTCTTTTGATGTGCTGTTGTATGATTAGCATGAGGGCATTATAACAAGAAGTTGGCGTGTGGTCGCCATTGGGAGTGTGGATTATTTTACTCTGGGTTCGTCGGTTTATTTGGGGATTTTGGCTGATGATGATTGTCACGGTTATTATTTTTGTTTGTCAGGATTGGTCCAAGGGCAAGCTATCTAATTCTGAATTAAAACAAATTGAAATTAGTCATTCGTCGATTAGCGGATTTGATGGGCCAGTTCGTCGGTTTTTTATTAAGGCTAGGTATATTTGGACATCACGAAGTCAGTATTTGTTTCGGGCTGAAGATGTGTCTGATGGCTGTCTTTTTGATGCGAATGGGCAGAAGACGGTAGAGCGTATTTCGGCAAGGTCTGTTCGGGTAAATTCTAAGGCTAGGACAGTGTTTGCGGATTCTGGGTTGACGGCTGTGATTTTAGGGGTTGATTCGAGTCAAGTTCCGGTGGAAGTATCGTGTCGGCAGCTTCAATACTATGACCTGAGTCGACGTGTGTATTTGTCTGACCATGTTGTGTTGCGTCAGGGAGATATGGAAATTCGCCCTTCGGGGGATGTGGAATTTGATCTGCAGTTGAATCGGGTGGTGATTAATGGCGGTGTGCAGTGTAAATTGCCTCCGTTTTATATTGAGGCAGACTCGATGACGGTATCATTATCGGATCATCATGCTGTGGTGTCGGGGAATGTCCATGGGATTCGGGTGCCGGTGGTGGATGC
>CAZZBY010000172.1:0-2688 GCA_964652635.1 uncultured Candidatus Marinamargulisbacteria bacterium
CTCCATTTGCATCATTTTCGCCATGCTTCACTCTGCCGGCTTCGCTGAAGCTCCGTCTCTAAGATAGTCTGCGCATTGTGATACATTGCATATCTGGGGTGTTTCGCAACAGTCCCAAATCCTATTTTTTGGCCTAATGTTCCTGATTGATTCGTTTTTTAGATTTTGGTTTGAATTCGTCGAAGAGGTTGAGTTGGATGCTGACGGAAAAGTAGCTTTTGCCGTCAAATTCGACATAATCACTTTTTTCGTAGGCATAGTTGAATGACAGGTTTCCCATGTCGAGGGCGAGGCCGAGGGATGTCCCCTGTTTGAGAGTATCGAGGATAAAGTATTCCTTGTAACCTGCCAGGAGTTTGAGATAGGGAAATGATGGGATGTGTGCGGAAATTCCGGCGGATGATTGCATGCCTTTTGCTCCATTGATTTTGGTTTGTCCGTATAAACTGATGGATCCGAGAGTGTAGTTTCCCCCTAGGATGATTTGTTGTGGAAGTGTTTCAATTCGGTTATTACTGTATTGTATTTCGTTACCGAGAATGTTTTTGGCGATTAAAGAGAGGCTTGATTTTTTCCATTGAGTTTTGATCCCGATGTCTAGGTCGTACCCTTTGGCGGTAACATCGTCGATATTTTTGCTGTATTGGTTAAAGGTGATTCCGTAGGACATGATGGATTTTAATTGGTTTTGATAGCCGATTTTGGTGATGGAGTCCGAGTATTTAAATTGGCCAAGTTCTAAAAACTGAGCTTTATCTCCGCTTTCTTGGATACCGGTTCGAGGGATATCTGAAATTTTTCCGCTGAACTGACCAATGGCAAAAGTACCCCATTTTGTTTTTTGGCTGGTGCTGAAGTTGGTGATATTAAATTCGTTGATGATCGTGGTGGTGTAGGCGGATATGGAGGTGCTTTTAATGGTGTCCAGGTTGGCTGGATTTTCGAAAATACTGTTGGATGAATTATCGAATCCCTCGATGTGGCCTAGGGCAATCATTCTGGCTGAGGTGCCTGCTTCGGTTAACATGAGGTAATCCGTTCCGTGGATTGGGATTTCGGAGAGGATGAGTAGTATACCGATGAGATATGGGATGGTTTTCATGGAATAATTGCCATTTTTCCTCTTCCGAGGACTGAACCTTCGCTTAAAATTGCGTAAAAGTAGATTCCAGCCGGAATATTGTTAGTATTAAATGTTTCCTTTTTGACTAGAACGTTGTTCACGTAGTCGTTGGTATTGGCGGCTCCTCCATTTTGTCCGAATGAAAATGAGTCTCTTAAAATTTCGTTGGCAAAGGGATCGTAGATTCGGAGTTCTATGGGAGCGTCTTTGTTGAGTTGATACCGGATAGTGGTTCCGCCGTCTTTGAGGCTGAATGGATTGGGGAAGTTGAGTAGTTTTCCGACGATTTGAAGAGGTTTGTTGGAGGTTTGAATAGTTTCTTTTTGAATGGCTAGTTCGTTTTGAGTGGCGGTGTCTTCGTTTGCACCTAGGCTATCTATTTCATAGGCGGTGACGATAAGATTGATTGGTTGGTTGGTATGGCCAACAATGACTTGGTTTTGTGTTGCGCTTTGGAATAAATTTGGGCTTAACTCTTCGGGATATGTGATAGTTAACTGGGCTTCAGATAATCTGGAGATGGCATGGGTGGTACTACAGATCAGGCTGATTAACCCGATGATTGTGATGATTTTTCGGTTGATGTTTTTATAATTTGCTTTCATCATTTTTTGGTGGGATGTATCTTTGTTTCCCAGTATCTTTGTCCCCTACCTTACTGTTATTCCCCTTTTTTTGCGATAGTAAACATGGTATCTGAGGTTGCCTGAGTGAACAATATCTCTATTTCTCGCCTTTTCCCTTGATGGCGGAGTTATGGCCTGGGTATACTGAGACCATGATTTTACGTGAAATTCATCTTGCTCATACTCAAGGATTTTGTGCTGGGGTTGATAGTGCTATTGAGATTGTTAATTTAGCACTTGAAAAGTATGGGACGCCTCTTTATGTTCGACATGAAATTGTTCATAACACATCGGTGATTGAAAATTTTAAGGCTAAGGGTGTTATTTTTATTGAAGAATTATCGGATGTTCCAGATTCACATGTAGTGGTGTTTAGTGCTCATGGGACGGCTCCAGGTGTGTATGATGAGGCCAAGTCGCGTGGTTTAAAGGTGATTGATGCGACTTGTCCGTTGGTGACAAAGGTTCATCGTCAGGCGGTGAAGTTTTCTGAGCGTGGCATTCAGACAATTTTGATTGGCCATCGTGGACATCAGGAGTTATTGGGGACATCGGGGTATGTGAACTCTGAGTTACTGTTTATTGTGGAAACTGAAGCTGATGTAGATGCTCTTCATATTCGGCCGGATTTGCCGGTGGGGTATCTGACTCAAACGACATTGTCGGTTGAAGATACTCGCGGGATGATTTTGAAATTGCATCAAAAATATCCTTATATTCAGGGGCCCCCTAAGGCGAATATTTGTTATGCTACTCAAAATCGGCAGGATTCGGTGCGACAGCTGGCCGACTTTTGTGATTTGGTGATTATTTGTGGGTCACCCAGTAGTTCGAATAGTAATCGACTGCGTGAAACTTCTGAAAATTGTGGGGTGGAAAGCTATATTATTGACACCGTTTCTGAACTTGATATGAACTGGTTTTTGGGTAAGGTAAAAG
>CAZZBY010000173.1:0-2684 GCA_964652635.1 uncultured Candidatus Marinamargulisbacteria bacterium
AGGAGGAGATATGGATGAGCCTGTTGCTGACGCTGCTCGAGGGATTTTAGATGGACATATGGTGCTTTCCCGAGACTTAGCGGCCCGTAATCATTATCCCTGTATTGACATTAGTCAAAGTATTAGCCGGTTGATGAGTGTAGTGGCCGAGTCTCCGCATAAAAAAGCAGCGGGTAACCTTAGGGAAGTCCTTGCTCAATATACGGAGGCGGAGGACCTTATTAATATTGGGGCCTACGTTAAGGGCAGTAACCCTAAAATTGACTTTGCCATTGATAAAATTGACGCTGTCAATCAGTTTTTAAGACAAACCACTGAGGAAAACCCCTCTTTTGAATCTTCGGTACGGACTCTTTCTGGAATGTTTTAACGTCAATGCCCCAGAAAGCTAAAAAATCCAAACGTTTTAAATACAACCTTCAAACCCTGCTTAAAGTACGGGAAATCCGTCAGAAGCAGGCTGAAGATGCCTATAACGAGGCTCAACGACAGCTTGAAATTGAACGTCAAAAGGAAGAAGAGATCCGACAGAAAGAAATTAAAGCCTATGCTGAATTTCGAGAGTTTATGACGACCGGCGACTTGGGGGATACCGGCGAAATTAACCGGCATAAGATTTACGTGGAAAAGGTTAAACTTGAGCTCCTCCGCCAAATTGAAGCTGTCCAGCGTGCAGTTGAGTCTGTTGAGCAAGCCCGGTTAGCCCTCGTTCAATGCCTTAAAGATCAGAAAATTATGGAAAAAGATA
Organism: uncultured Candidatus Marinamargulisbacteria bacterium; assembly: GCA_964652635.1. GTDB lineage: Bacteria > Margulisbacteria > Marinamargulisbacteria > SXXA01 > SICP01 > CAMCZW01. The sequence continues at coordinate 749 of CAZZBY010000173.1, forward strand.
AAGAGCATAAACGAGAGGCCTGGCGAAAATTAATGGATAAGGAAGCTGGAAAATTTTTGGACGATATTGCCACCGTCAAATATGTTAACACCACAAGGGACTGATTTCATCAAATGCACTTGCACTCTTTAATCAGTCCCTTTGAGTACTGCTTAGTTAAAATCTAGGTCAGATGAATCAAAAAAGAATTCGTCTCTTAACTCTGGACAACACTCGAATAAATCATTATCTAATTGTGATTCGTACATTTTTTACTTCCCCCGTACTTTCGTAGCTTGATATAGGGGTTGTCCCCATTATTGATCCTATATAAAACATTTATTTTTTATGTTTTGTTTTTTAAATTTCTGCGCTTATAATGGGCTGTATCTTTTAGTGATGGGGTTGTTATGAGATTTCGTTTGTACTTTTCGACTATTCTTGCCTTCATTTGCATTGCTTCTATTCCTGGAGTTGCCAAAACTACGTATGAGTTATCGGAGTTTTCAAAGTCCAACTCTAATGCCTTTATTGGTCCTGTGACAATTGGAGATACGACTCTCGTTAAGGCCGCAATTAGCCCTGATTTTACATTGGGATCATTTGAACTGGGGTTGGATCTAAACCTCTATATCGGAGATCATGTTCCAGATAATTTAAATTCTGTGGTATTTCGACATCTTAAGTTTGACTATGATGATGCGGCTGGGATTGAAGTGGGGCGCCTAGAGCATGTGACTCTTGGCCAAGGTCTTTTGATGGATAATTATGATTCTGGTAGTTTTGGTTCTTATGAGTTTACTAATAAAAAAGCTGGGGTTCGAGGGTATATCGACTACTCTCCGATCCGTGTCGAAGCCTTGTATACAGCCTCGGAAGTATTGGGTACGCGATTGGTGTATACTATTGAAAATAGTTTTTTACTTGGGGCACCTCTCTCGATTGGGGGGACTTATGTTAAAGATCGAAATGGCATCGATGATAGTTATGATGGGGTTAGTATTTCCCGAAGCAAGCAGGAAGGTTGGTCTGCGGATATTTCGGTCCCTGTCGCAGGCAAGTACTTCACTGGTTATGGCGAGTATGCAGAATTAACTGATGTAATCTCTGGCAAAGGAGGATCTATCGGATTTCGTGGGGAAGTTTTTAAACGGTTCAGGTATAGAGCAGAGTATCGTAGTTTAGGTACTGGATTTATCCCAGGGTACTTCGATCAAAATTATGAAGCCACTTCTCAAACGAATGATCTTGCCCTTGATAAAAGGGTAGAAGGCTTTTTAACTAGTGTTGGGCTTGATTTTGGAACCCATTTTAAAATTAATGCGACCTTGGAGGACTATGGAGACGCAGACCCTATCCTATCTGGATCAATGGGATGGGGCGGTATTGGAGGAACATCGGGGGTAGTGAACTATACTCAAGCGTTTGGTGGAGATGACAGCTCGATTTTATCGAGTGATGTTTTGTTTAACCGGTCTGGGATGCTTTCTTATATCGTTCATTTTAAGCGTGTTTACTACCCTAATGGAGAGCAAACTGACTCCTATGGAGTTGGGCTTCAAACTAATTTAGATCACTTTTTTAAACTCCCTTTTTCAGGTAAATGATTTGCAAACTCAGTAATTAACGCTATGATCTTTCGCTTATGAGCGAGAGGAATTTTGATGTTATCGTTGTTGGCGGGGGCCATTCGGGCATTGAAGCTGCATTAGCCGCTGCCCGTATGGGATGCTCTACTGCGATGGTGACCCTTGAAATTGATAAGATTGGGGTAATGTCTTGTAATCCCTCAATTGGAGGGACTGGTAAAGGACATCTTGTAAAAGAAATCGATGCTTTAGGTGGTGAAATGGGTCTAAACATTGATAAATCATTCATTCAGAGTAAGATGTTAAATACAGCAAAAGGACCTGCAGTACACTCACTTAGAGCACAAGCAGATAAAGCTAGATATCAT
>CAZZBY010000174.1:0-2666 GCA_964652635.1 uncultured Candidatus Marinamargulisbacteria bacterium
TTGCTTTATTCATCATATCAACAAACCATTATGTGGTACTTCCATGATCAACCTCGCAGTGAAAAAACCATGAGCGATGAAGAATACGATCATCCCAAAAATGAACTCGCCGTCACCGATTTAGAAGTCAAATCTACCAGTCGAGGAATAAAAGAAGTGATACTCCATAATGTTTCGATGAAAAGCCTTTCCATAAATCTTATAGATGAGGTTAGAGTGCTTTTTTCAAGGTCTCCAAAATCACCAAGGCATCCCGATTATGTCTCATCTGCGAGTGCTATTCCCGAAGTTGCTTTGCCTCAACACACCTCCTCAGGGCCACTCAGTGACGACCATTATCATGACTATACGCAATCTATATTAGGCCCAGAATCCAACCACCGTCTCCTCGATTGGGCATGGGACAACCATGTGCTACTATGCATGAATGCCGATGTTCAGTTAGGGTTCGAGCAACAGTTTTTTATCAATACCCCCTCCCTACGCTCTAGCCTAAGTGCTACCACAGGGTTTTTCGAAAAATTTTCGGCACTCATTGGGTTGATGCTAGATCGATCCCATGCTTTCCACGATGAGCAATTAGTAATCAGAGCGGGCTGCTGGTTAGCCAAATTACTGGATATTATGGAAGGGTTTTCGATCACTCCACCTTCCAATCTCCTAATTGGTCATGTCAGAAATTCGTTAAGATCATTTGCGATTTCAGATACTCCCCTCGTAAAGTCCCCGATGTGGATTGCCTGCCGATTACAACTGTTACAACACGACGGGATTACCAGCACAGATGACTTAATCGAATGGATGACCCTGACTACCAATTTTCAGCTCAAGTATTCAGTAGAAACCGCAAAACATCACCTCTCATCGAGTGCAAAGTACTTTAGTGTTCAACAGCAGTTACAACAAAAATTGCATAAATTTATTACCCAATCCCCCCCTCCAGAACTTAGCTCATTCAATAAGTTTGCATCCCGCTATTTTGGATATGACGAATCCACGCCAGTTGAATTTGATTTTGACCGAAATGTCATGAAATGTGGACCTGCCATCATGGCCTTAAGCACAGGAGAAATCAGTGTTGAGGGAAGATCACACGATAGGCGACGAGATGCAATCTCAAAACGAGATATCGTTCAAAGCTGGGCAAAAAGACAAGGACTCACGACTTTTCAATTACAGGTTCCAATGTGGGATAAAGCATCAAATGCAGAGGTATATAGAGTAGAGGCCCATCCCGAAGTCTTGATCGTCTTCCCTGCGCAACTTAATGTTGCTTCTTTAGCAAAAGTAATCCATCACGATCCAGTGTCATTAATTGGGAGAAAATGTCAGATCAAAACATCGTATTTCGATCTGCCCGAAGAAGAGGCGATCATCACTGCTGTTCGTAGCATTGACAAAAGCGAAGTGGAATACCAGTTAAGTGGGGGATATAAAATTCGAGCAAAGATTATCCCACCCCATGCGGCTATGACTGGGAGTGATGGAGACACCACTCTCTCACTTGAAGACCACCACATCGAGTTAGAGCCAGAAATAAAAGTGAACGAACAAGGCATTGAGCGTGTGAGCGATTTAATTACCTTAGAAGCCATCAGAGAGCATCGGTTAGACTTGATGATGGGGAGAGTATTTCATTCTCATAATTGGGAGTTTGGCATCCCTCCAGAGGAAGCAATCGTCACGGGCATTATCTATGGAGATCGGTCAGTCGAATTTAAATTAAGTGGGGGTAAAGAAGTTCGAGCAACAATTGAACCTTCAGGTATAATCATGCACGGAATCGAAAAAACACCACATAAAGAAGTCAGACTAACCGAGACGCAGCTAGCAGTTGATCCCCAAATTCAAGTCCTTCAAAAAGGTGAAAAAAACTTCGCAGATTTACTGACGGAAGGCGCGATTAATAAGAGAGAACTCGACTATCTGATTGGACGGACACTGCATTCCCATCATCGGCAATTTAGCATTCCTCCAAAAGATGCGGTAATCCAGAGCATCATCTACGGACAGGATACCGTCGAATTGATATTAAGCAGCGGGAAACGACTAAAAGCTAAAAGAACCACAGAGGACACCAGAGTCACCTTAAATTCAGGAGATGGTTATCAAGAGAGTGATGTGATCATTAAACTCGATCACCCCACTCAAGAAGGCGATCAAAGCTTAGCAAAATTTCTTCAAAAAAAAATCAAAGCTGGTCAATCTATTGAGACGGTGATTGGCCAAACAATCATGGTGCTAGGAAATGGAGGTAGGAAATTAGAGTGGAAAATCAAAAACATTGATGTCTACGACCATCACAATGCAAAAGTAGTCGATATCGACATAGGCCATAATCGCACTCTCCAAATAAAATTTCACCGCGATGGACAAATCACTATTCGACACCTATTTCCATTTCAAGATAATATTCGATTAACAGCAAATCAATTTGAAATCGCCGAAAAAGCCCCCTACATTCTCACCAAAATTGATGCTCAACATCCCATTCTAGGATGTACAGGAGAGGTTCAGTTTCTTGACGCTCAAGTAGGACTTCTCCCTCAAAATTTATCCTATGTGACTCCAAAAACCCATTTAGTTTTTTTACAGGGAAACACCTTATATTGCAAGGACAAGCAGGGAAAATTCCACTTTAAAGTCATAGGCTCCGAAGATGGAGA
>CAZZBY010000175.1:0-2609 GCA_964652635.1 uncultured Candidatus Marinamargulisbacteria bacterium
GATATCGAGTCGTTTTTGCCCCACCGATTTGAAAATTTACTTCTTGATCATGTTGAAATTATGGATGAAGAGAAGGCATCTGGAGCCTTTTTCTTAAAGATTACTGCGATAGACCCCCTCAATCGATCCATTTTTTATCGAAATACTCAAGATGGTCGATTAGTATTGATTTCACCAGTGCTTATGGAAATATTGGCATTAGCATCAATTGTGTCCGGTGGTGGCGTGAAAGATGACGAAATTTTGTTTTATGCTGGGATTAGGCAATTTGAAATGCATCGGTTGCCATTTTTAGGGAATGTGTTAACTGGGTTAGTTCAGAAAGAAGGTCAAAAAGGGCCATTTATTCAATTTTCGGGGGCAATCCAATCGGAGGGGCTTGAAATTGCGTCAGGATCAATGACAGCGTTTGTGGCTAAGCAGTCCGCGGTGTTGGGAGACGATACTCCTCGTGAAGTGACTCCCTTTAGCTATCCTCGTTCGGTTGATCTAAAGGTGACTGCGAGCTGGTATCCTAAATCTGCTGAGATGATTGCCATCGATCGCTTGGTTCATGTGGATATCGATACAGGAACTGCCATTGGCGAATACCGTTATCCGGTATCTCATCCGCTCATTCGGGGACATTTTCCCGGGTTGCCAGTCATGATGGGTGTGATGCAAATGATGGCTGTCGAGGATTTGAGTTTATTGATTTTGAGGTATCTTGAAACCCCTTATGTTCAGATGACTTGTGATGTACAAATTAAGGGGCAGGATGGCCGTCTTGTGGCGGATATGAAGGGGATTACTTTGAAAGTTGAGTATGATGTAACGGGATTGCCCTTTTATGTGGTGATGACCGGAGCTAAAAAAGTGACATTTAAAAATCGAGTACTACCTTCGGATTTTATCTCGATTCACCTTAACACTTTATCCTTTTCATGATTGTTTTGGGTGTTGATCCTGGTCTTGCTACAACAGGATATGGCGTTGTTAAAGTCATCGGTAGCCGATTATCTTTAGTGGATTACGGGGTCATTAAAACCCCAGCCAAGACTCCACTTCCAGATCGATTAATGATGCTTTCCCAGTCGTTTATAAGGATAATGGATCAATTTAGTCCCACTGTGGTGTCGGTTGAGGAATTGTTTTTTAATACCAATACTTCAACTGCAATTGCAGTTGCTCAATGCCGCGGAGTGATTTTGCTTAAATCTAGGGAGCTTGGTTTATCCGTATCGAGCTTTACCCCCTTGCAAGTTAAGCAATCTGTTTGTGGGTATGGTCGTGCTGAGAAGCAACAAGTTCAATATATGGTTAAGCAATTGCTATCGATGACATCGGTTCCACGCCCAGATGATGCTGCCGATGCCCTTGCGATTGCAATTTGTCACAGCCATTCGCATCTTATACAATCACTTTTATGATTATTTCTTTGTATGGACGTCTCGCTTTTTTACTTGAAAAATCCATTGTTTTGGATGTGAATGGGGTGGGGTATGAGGTGTTTGTACCCGAGTCGATGTTAGAGTCTTTATCCCAAATTGGTGAAATGGTGACAGTGTATATTTATCATCATATTAAAGAAGACTCTCAAGTATTATATGGCTTTCCTTCTCTGGAAGACCGCTCTATTTTTATAATTTTGACGTCGATTTCGGGGGTTGGACCCAAGGTGGGGATTAGGTTTTTATCGTCGTTTTCGAGTCGTGATTTGGTATCCATTATTTCAAATCAGGACTTTAATGCGTTGACCTGCATTTCAGGTGTCGGGAAAAAACTGGCTGAGCGTGTTGTTGTTGAATTAAAGGATAAAATGTCAGAGATTAAATTAACCCAATCTGTAGTGTCTCCTCGACAACCGAGCTATAAAGTTGTAGATAAATCATACCGAAATGACTTAACCTCTGCGTTGAAAATCTTAGGATATTCGCAGGATGAAGTCCGTCGTGCGTTGGACTCCTCATCTGAATTGTTGCATGCAGATCTCACTGTGGAGGATGCCATTCGGATTGTTTTAAAGTCGCTTTAAGCGCTGTTGAAAACATTGTGGATAACTTATTAATAACTCTTAATTTTAATATGGATAGGAATAGAAAATATTATGAAAAATCGTTTAATGTCTTTTTTTTTCTGTGTAATTATACGAAAAAGTGGTCTGGGGATAGAATGTGGATAACTTGTTTATAAATCAAAGTCCACTGTTGTCTTACCATGATATTTGGGAGACGATTACAACTTGTTTAAAGGATCATTTGTCCGAATCTGGATATCAGACCTTTATTTCTTCAGCAACCCCAGTGAGTTATGTGACCCCAATTTTAACACTTGAAGTTCCAAATGTGTTTTCGCGCAATTGGATTAAAGAAAATTGTGAGTCCATTTTAAGATATTATTTTCAGGAAAATAGGTTAGAGCCTGTGGTGATTGATTATAGGGTAGTTAAGGCGGATGGTGCGGATGGTCAGTTAAATATTTTTTCGCCTGTACCGCTTGAAAAAGCGTCGATTACTCCGTACTCCCAGGATTTGTTTAACTCTAAATATACATTTGATAATTTTATTGTGGGTCATAATAATCGATTTGCTCATGCGGCGTCTGAGGCCGTCTCTAAGGCTCCTGCTAAG
>CAZZBY010000176.1:0-2608 GCA_964652635.1 uncultured Candidatus Marinamargulisbacteria bacterium
TGATGCAACGTCCGAGCATACATGCCAGACTCCACGACACTTACCCGTAATATCAGTAACAATAAGCCTAAAACTCCCCCAATAAAAAAATTCGTCCTCCAGGTAAAAAACTCCGCAATAAGCCCGGCAAAAACGGCACCAGACACCCCCACCGTTGCAATCCACATCGTGGCATAACCGCGAGACTCCTTCGACAACGACTCGGACACCAAGGTAATCCCAGCTCCCAATTCTCCCGCAAGACCAATCCCTGCGATAAACCGCCACAAGGCATATTCTCCAACCGTATGCACAAATCCATTCGCAATATTCGCCACCGAATACAATAAAATAGACCCAAAAAGCACGGACAATCGACCTCGCTTATCCCCCAACACCCCCCAAAAAATCCCACCAATAAGCATTCCCATCATTTGCATATTGAGAAGCAATACGCCCTTAGCCATCAACGCCTCTGATGCCACCCCTAAATCTTTCAAACTAGCCACACGAACAATGCTAAACAGGACTAAATCATAAATATCGACAAAATAACCCAGCGCGGCAACAAGCACTAAAAGATTAAAAACACTCATTAATCCAGATTTTCGACTCAAAATAAAACTCCATTAGGACTTTTGGGAAATACCCCAGATGGACTATATCATCCACATAAAAAATCTAAAACAGACCTATTCAAAAATAGTCAAGAAGATTGTTTTTGAAGGACATAAAATAACAGTCGAGTAGGCCCCTCGAAAGCATATTCCGTCAACGCACATTCAGGATGAGTCATCTGAGCCATTTTTGTCCTCCAAGTTGTTTGTTGTTATTCACTATGGAAGCAAATTTGGCTCACCTTGTTAACCTCTGGATAATGCAACTTCAAGATTAAACCCTAAAGGGCGACCTATCGGTCGATCTTGACCCCGCATCCTCCTCCGGTTTTGTGGCCTTTTTCGATTTCTTTCAAAATCCAATTTTACAGAAGAGAAGTTACACTACTATCTACCGGGGCATCTAAAATAACATGTGAAAGAAGTTTAAAAAAAATCATAGCTTACAAATTCTCAAAAAGAATATTAAATCTTTTCAACGAAATCAAAATATTTCAACAATTCTTGCAAAAAGAGCTTTAATTAGTGTAGGATTCCACAAATTTTTAATTTCTCATTTAATCTATTCAATAGACTAAAAAAATACCGATAATGACAACTTCAAGGAGAAGTAGCGATGAGTCCCATTACCAAAGAATTTAAAAGAGCCTATGGATTAGACGAAATCGCATTAGTTCCATCGGACCAAACCATCGACTTCGACTTAGTCGACATCTCCACAACTATTGCTGGTATTAAAATGAAAATGCCCATTTTTGGATCTGCAATGGACTCCGTCGTCAGCCCCACGACCGCAGGATTAATCGGAAAATTTGGGGGCATCGGTATCCTCAACCTTGAGGGTATCCAAACCCGATATGACAATACCGACAAAATTCTCCACGACATCGCCGCCGTCCCCAAAAGCGATTATGTCTCCCTTATGCAAAAAATTTACCAAGAAAACCCTATCCGAGATGACCTCGTCACCAAACGCATTAAGGAAATCAAAGCATTTGGCGTCCCCGCCGTTGTCTCATCCACCCCACAACGTGCCGAACATTTAGGCAAACTCGCTGTCGAAGCCGATGCAGATGCATTTCTAATCCAATCCACTGTAGTCTCAACTAAATTTAAAGCTAAAAACGAAAGTCAAATCCTCAACCTAACCACTTTTTGCAAGCGGATGCCCATCCCCGTCATGGTCGGAAACTCCACCACCACCGACGTCACACTCGAGCTGATGAGAACCGGCGTCCAAGCTGTTTTCGTCGGTATCGGGCCCGGCGCAGCCTGCACTACTCGAGGAGTATTAGGGATCGGTGTTCCCATGGCAACTTCCATCGTCGAAGCCGCCGCTGCACGAGACATCTACCAAAAAGAATCTGGAAGATATGTCCAAATTGTCGCAGATGGAGGCATCGTCACCTCTGGAGATATCTGTAAAGCATTGGCCTGTGGTGCAGACGCCGTCATGATCGGATCTCCGCTAGCCAAAGCCAAGGAAGCTCCAGGCAAAGGCTTCCACTGGGGAATGGCCACTCCAAACGCTGTCCTCCCCAGAGGAGCTCGAATTGAAGTCGGCACCATTGCCAGCATGGAACAAATTCTAGTCGGCCCCTCAAACTCAGATGATGGGTCACAAAACTTAAGTGGCGCCATTAAAACCTGTTTGGCCACTCTCGGAGCAGAAACGCTTCAAGACATGCATCGTGTCAGTGTCATTGTGGCCCCATCTCTCCTCACAGAAGGAAAAATTTATCAAAAAGCACAAAGCTTAGGAATGTATAAAAAATGATTGCGATTTTAGACTTCGGTTCCCAATACAGCGAGTTAATCGCAAGACGAATCCGAGAGGCCAATGTCTATTCTGAAGTCGTACCACATACCAGAACTGCCGAAAAAATAATGCAAATTCCCGGCCTAAAAGGAATTGTTCTCTCTGGAGGCCCATCATCCGTCTATGACAAAGACGCTCCTCAATGTGACCCTGCCATCTTTAAATTAGGCTTACCCGTATTAGGGATTTGTTA
>CAZZBY010000177.1:0-2606 GCA_964652635.1 uncultured Candidatus Marinamargulisbacteria bacterium
GGTAGAGTTAAGCATGGCGAAAATTGTGCAGATGGGGTATTTCGCAACAGTCCCAAAATCAGTGTGTTATACAGTTACTTGATGCCCAAATTGCTTCGTTTATCACCTCAATACGTCACTGTGGGGTTATCTTGACATTTGACTTTGCTTGTGAGAGCTTTTAGCTTTCACGGAAGAGTCTTATGGAGGTGGGAAAATGTTCAAGGTAATCAGTCAACAGGCATATGATGATTTCGGTTTTGGTATTCCACCTACTGGAGAAGCGTGGAAAGATACTGTTGACCCACTTTCTGTTATTAAGACGGGTTTGTTTTCTTTCTTAGACACCGCAATGCGAGACTTATATTCCGGGTCTCCAAAGTTAGCGAAGCGTGTCCCGTTTTTTTTATTTGGCTCCTCCGAGGGTTTAGCAGGGGCTTGGAGCTTTTCGGGCTATTCTCTGGAAGCCCGTCGCTGTCTTGATTGCTTTTGTCAAGCGGTCCCTAAGTTTGCAGTTGGATTTGAAGATATTGCAACACTGAGACGACTTCATGAGGTTGCAAAGCAGTTCTCTATGGAAGCCACTTTTTCTTCTCAAGTATTATCAATGTGTACTAAAGTTATTGAACAGGAACTTTCTCCGAAAAAACAAGGTGTTCGATTTGCCTATCAACGGCGTTATACGAGTTACCCTTCACCAAATTGTAAACGTGTTCAAATTTTTTTAGATATTGCTAAGGAATTTTCCCAAGGCTCAGCTCCCGCCCCTCTTAAAAAGTTGATTATAGATGCGGTTGCTGACGGTAGAATCACCAAAGCAAAAAGATATCGATTGGCTGAATTAGTAGGTACGCCTTCCAATACCTATGAACAACAGCTCTACTCCTCACTTTTTGTGACTTTTCTTAAAATGAAAGGTCGTCGATTTGATCAAGATGGCCAAACAGTGGAGTATGCATCTCCATCGAGAGTAGGAATAAAATCACTTTTTCGACAAGGCAAATCCTATTCTCTTTCACCTGCTGATATTGCTGGGCCCCACAAATCGGAAATTTCAGAACTTTTAGGAGTTGATCAAGGTTTGTCAAACGGTCTTTCTACTCGCAATGCCAAGTATTTACTAAAACTTATCGATCAACTTCCTGAGCCGACGTCTGCTGTCTAATTGAGGGAGGGGTATGGTAAAGAAACCCGATTTAGCAAAGGGCTCGCTCAGTACGGTTGAATCCGCCATTATGGGTATTGCCGGAACTGCTCCGGCGTTTAGTGTTGCAGTCACTTCTGCAGCGATTGTGGCATCGGTGGGGGTGTTGTCGGTTGGGAGTATTTTTTACTGTGGCCTCATTACATTTGGAATTATGATGGCCTTTATCCATCTTAATAAGATTACCCCTCATGCGGGGGCGGCTTACGCCTGGGTGGGACATATTTTTGGTAAAAAGTGGGGTTTTTTTGCGGGTTGGGGACTTTTGGTTGCCTCTGTTTTTTTTATGGTCTCCGCGACCATCCCAGCGGCAACGTCGACGTTGATATTTCTAGCCCCCCACAAACTTGAAAACACAACCTGGGTAACGGCTACTGCGGCGATTTGGCTCACCTTAGTGACCATTGTTGTTACGAAGGGGATTAAACATGCCAGTTATGCACAAATGATTTTGACGGCCATCGAAACGATTGTCATTTTTGCCCTGATTATTGGGGCCTTTATTCAATATGGAAATACCCCTGCTCATGCTCCATCGCTAATTTGGTTTTCGCCGTTTTCATTTACACCTCAATTGTTTGCGACCGGAGCATTAACTGCCATCTTTTTCTATTGGGGCTGGGATGTCACCATGAATTTGGGCGAAGAAACCAAGGATAGCCAGGATGGAGAGTATCATCCATCGAGCAAAGGAGCGTTTTGGGCACTGATTAGTTTGATTTTATTTTTCATTATCATGATGATTGTGGTCTTGATTGTGCTGAGTGATGCAGAAATTGCGACGGCCAATACCAATGTTTTATATGCCATTGCCAATAAATTATTTCCTCCTCCTTGGAACTATTTGGCGGTCATTTCGACGATTTTAAGTACGATTGGAACGATTGAAACCCAACTTTTACAATTTAGTCGTAGTATGTTTGCCATGGCTCGAGACGAAATGTTGCATTCTCGATATGCCAAGATTCATCCTGTGTGGCAAACCCCTTGGGTTGCGACATCGGTGATTTGGTTTTTGGGAGTAGTTTTGCTGTTTACTTCATCGTATATGCCATCGGTTAAAAAGATTTTGGAATGTTCGATTTTAGCAATTGGGTTTCAGATTTGTTTTTATATGGGATTGACGGGTTTTGCCTGTGCTTGGCACTATCGAAACAAGATCACAGAAGGAGTTTATCAGGCGATTTCGTATGTCATTTGGCCCCTGCTTTCGGCATTATTTATGGTGTTTATTGCGGTGTATAGTATCCCAACGTTTGACGTGATCACCAATATTATGGGAATTGGTGGAATTTTATTTGGATTTGTTCCGTTATTTTTAGGAAGTTGGCGTCATCATCGAAGTAGTGACTCTGTTGGTCGATGATGGAAGTCTTTTGTAAATTTCTTTTATAGATCCAAAGCACCAGCCATTGAAATAGAA
>CAZZBY010000178.1:0-2592 GCA_964652635.1 uncultured Candidatus Marinamargulisbacteria bacterium
ATACCCCATCTGCACAATTTTCGCCATGCTTAACTCTACCGGCTACGCTGAAGCTTCGCCTCCAAAATAGTCGCGCATTGCGACAAATTGCAATTTCGCAACAGTCCAGTTTTAGATCAATTGCATACCTAATGGGGAATTGAAATCTTTTATCTTTAAATTCGAGAACTTAGCATCACTCAAAAAAATACGATGGAATGGAGTTTTTTATAATGTTTAAAGTAGTTGCTGTTGCTACGTTTGACCCGATTCAGTACGGTTTAAAACCTCATGTGCATCTATTCCGTTATCAAGTTACTGGTATTCAAAAGATGATCGAAGGGATGTCGGTATTATGTGATGAAATGGGGTTAGGGAAAACAATTCAAACCATTGGGGCATTACATCATTTAGATATGCCAGGCTCCAACTCTGACAGAAATCCAAATTTAGTGGTAGTCCCGACTCCAGCGTTAGCTCAGCAATGGAAAAAAGAATTAATAGATAAGTCGGTGGCCTTTAGCGAAGACCGCATTGTAATCGTCACAAATGAGGATGAATGGACAAGCCTTCAGGATCAATTACTCAAAGAAGTCGATTTTTTAAGAGAAAAAGTGGTGATCACAACTTATGACATCATTAAGAAGAATAACTCTCAAAAACGATTGAGTCGAGTTCACAAAAAAGAAGGCAAGCAGTCTGTAGAGGAGGGCTCTATTCAGCAGTCTGTAGAGATGGACTCTGGAGGGGAAGAGAAGGGCAGAAAACGACTGGCAGATCTAGAAGGGGATCAGACAAATGAGGCGAAACGGCGAAAAAAAGATGAGTTTTCGAAAGATCCAGGGTGGTTTGGTCGACAGGCATGGAATGTCATGGTATGTGACGAGATTCATAAGATGGGGAGTGTGATGTCCTACAACTTTGATGGACTTAGACCAAGCGAAGACCCTGAAGAGATATCAAGTGAAGACTCGGAAGAGATATCAAGCGAAAATCCTCAAGTGATTTCGAAAGGGATTAATGCAGTAAGACGGATTGCCTTATCTGGCACCCCAGTGGTACGCACCATGCATGAAATCGTAGCAACATTGGCAGTCACAGACCCTGCATTTAACTGGAAGGAACTAAAAAGTCAACTAAAAAGTGTAGCAGACGGCATGGGAAAGGTGTTAGGTTATCTAGTGGCCGAGTGGTCACCGATTATAGGGACTCCGTATGACAGTGGGGAAGATATTTTAAAACAGGTGTTTAAAGGAAATAAAGATAGTCTCAAAAAGATGGTGGAAAGTATAAAAGAGGTAGTCTCCTTGGTGCATCAACGATATATTTTGAGAAATTTTGAGGGAGTCAGACAAGACTTTTTAGAATCTAAGGAGACCATGTTTAAACGCAATTATTTAGTCAGGTATTCGACGATTGAGGTCGAGAAAAGCCCAGAGTTAACGGAGGCTATTACTAAGAGTAATGAAAATTTTCAACATGAATGGTATACCCTTCAAGGTACTTCTACGATGTTTCATGTATCAGGAAAAAGAGTCAGATCTTCACTATCAGACACGCCAGCCAAAACTAATGGGCGCCGTCCCCCTGGCATTGTTCAAGTATACTCGACCAGTAGCAAGACACTGTTTAAACATAAAATATCTGCTTTACTTAAAAAAATGGAATCAATCAATGAGCCAATAGTGATTGCAGTAGATCGTTGTGATGAAATCGAGAAAATATCTAAAATATTAGAGGAGAAGCAGTACACTGTGTACGTAGCAAAGACTCTTGAAGAGTATAGGACACATTGCAAGAGTGATGCACCAACGGATTGTAGTGTAGTGAAGACCCCTGTTTTAGTGATGAAGCCCCCTGTTTTAGTGATTTTACAGTCCTCAACAGGGCTAAATATTACCGAAGCCAAACATATGTTTATTTTTGATCAACCTAAATCTCAGGCAGAGTTAGATCAGGTGATGGCCCGCATCCATCGTATTGGCCAGACGTCCGATATCCACTTTTACCATTTTAATCCAGTGACAGATGTGGATATCTTTTACGAAGATATATGTAGACTCCAACGAGAATCGATGTCGATTTTAGTAAATCCAAAATCATTTTTACAGAGATTTGACAATGATGATTCGGATGGTGATAGAGGAGATCATAGTGTACGCATTGCGACATTTTTTGTAGCGAAGGCCATTCATGAGTTGATTCAACGATGTATTAAACCATCAAAAGATCCAAAAAGGGATATAATGAGTCGTAATCTTCAATTACTCAAAGGATTAGAGTTTAAAGTGGTGTTTACTCAATTCATGCTCGCTTATACGACAACGATGCAAGTAGACGGAGACGGAGACGGAGACGGAGCGGATGATGACTTTTTAGCAATACTAGCTGACCTTCAAAATCCGGTTCAGGATGACGGGAGATATGAATACAACTTCCTTATGGATTGGAACTTATTTGAATGAAGTCCTCTAAGACATAAATTGTAATGCCTCCACAGCCCCCTAAAGACATTAAATTCAAGGCCTTTAGGGGTCAGTTTTATCGATTCGGGATTCTCTTAGTTTAGGCTAGTTCTTAACTGAGGGCAGTATATAGTCTCAGTGAGGGTAT
>CAZZBY010000179.1:0-2582 GCA_964652635.1 uncultured Candidatus Marinamargulisbacteria bacterium
CCACACCACTATACAGTATTGACATTAGCCTCCCAAGCCCCCACCACAACATCGCCATCGAAGAAGCACTTCTAGATCACACCGAAAAAACCAACACTCAATGGCTACGTTTTTGGGAGTCCCCAACCTATTTTGTCGTTGTAGGTCGAGGCAATAAAGTCACCGAAAACTGTATGATAGATGCCTGCAAGCAAGATAACATCCCCATCATCCGCAGGTGCAGTGGTGGCGGCACTATATTACAAGGCCCAGGCTGCCTCAATTACACACTCATCCTCAATCAAAATCATCACCCCAATTTAAGCCAAATTACATCCACCAACCGCTATATTTTGCACCAAATTCAACAGGCCCTTAGCACCAAAATCAATAACTTCCACATCCGGGGCCACAGCGACCTCTGCATCGGAAATCTCAAAATATCCGGCAACGCCCAGCGACGAAAACGTCAGCACCTTCTCTTCCACGGAACCATCTTATATAATTTTAACCTCAACAAAATTTCCACCTATTTATGCCCCCCACCACTCCAACCTGAATATCGAAAAAACCGTCACCACAGTGACTTCGTCACCAATGTGCCAATATCCAAAGATGAGCTAAAAAACGCGCTCATATCTCACTGGGGATCTACACCAATTTCATCACTCCCCCCACTCACATCCTCGCTCAACTCTCTCCTAAAGATAAAATATCTGAAATCAGAGTGGAACTACGATCGATAATCCACTACAATGGGGGACAAGATATGATCCACAAAAACAATCAGCGTTTCACAAATCAATCATGGCTAAGTCAAGTACTGATCATGGCAAGTATGATCATGATGGTTACCCTGTGGAACACAATGATAGACACTATTTCCAAAGAAGTTCTGGCAGGATGGGGTGTAACTCTAGCATTAGGCATTTTCGCCACTCAAAAAGTCGTCACCACTCTCCTCAAAAGATATACCAACACCACTAAACATACCCCAGAAGAACTCAGCGAAGCCACCACCATCAGCCCAAAAGAACTCATGGCCACACTCAAATGGCTTAAAAAATACCGAGAAGAAATCGAGCAAAAAGAAAACCCTCTCACATCCTTTTCTCCCAAAACCACCACTAAAGAGGCCAACCCCATATTTGCATCCAATCAGCAATGCGCCGTCATTGTCACCACCGATATCTACAACCCCAAAAGCTACATCATCCCCACTCAGGACAGCCCCACCGTCTATCAACTACTTTCCCAACAGGAATCCATCATTAAAATCATCGGTTTTTTAAAAGAAAAGGGCTTTGAAACTAAAATTCTCAAATCCGAAAACGGCCACCTCATCCCAGCCTCTCCCATCAGCCAAATGAATGCCAAATCTCAGCATCCCATCCAATTTCCGTCCAATATCTTCACACTCAACTAACCCAATAGTATATGTCCCAACAACCCCTCCCCATTTTAGAGCATTTAAGGTCTCTAAAAAAAAGGGTGATGATATCGCTATTCGCCATCCTCGTCGGAATGATCCCCACCTACTACGCTTACGACACAGTCATCCAATGGCTATTACGCCCATTTAACGTAGCCCCGGGGCACCCCATCCAACTTGTTGTCACCCATCTCGGCGAGGGATTTTTAGTCAAATTCAAACTTTGCACTCTCATGAGCATGATCATCACCTCCCCCATCCACATCATCAGCACCCTCACTTTCATTTTCCCCGCCCTCTCTAAAAAGGAAAGACATATCGTCACCGTCGTCTTAATGTCTAGCCTTGTCCTAACAACCATGAGTATCGTCATTACCTACGGCTATCTCATCCCGTTTTCCATCCAATTTTTAACTTCCAACAACCTCATTCCAGCCAATGTCCATGTCCTACTTCAATTTAAGGACAACCTCCAAACTGTCCTCAATATGATCCTCATGGGCATTGTCGTCTTTCAATTCCCTATTGTGCTGGAATTATTGATGTACCTCAACATCGTCAAGCGACAAACTCTCATCAAAAGTAGTCGCTATTTTATTGTCTTAATCTTCATCATCGCCGCCGCAGTGACCCCACCCGATATCATTTCACAGATGGGATTCGCCATCCCCATGCTAATCTTATACGGCTTAACTTTGCTAATAGCCTATGTCATGGGCTGGGGAGAAGACTAATGTTCGGAGTCAGCAGCGGAGAACTCATCACCATCCTCATCGTCGCCATCGTCTTTCTAAATCCCAAAGACTGGCCTCGCATCGTCCGCATCATCGGCAAATGGTACGGAAAATGGCTAAGCTTCTACCACGCCATCATGAACGACTTCCAAGACGCCATGGACGCCGAAGAGCTCAATTTAACCAAAGCTGACAAAGACACTTGCCCTAAAGAAAGCATTCCCAGAAAGTAAGCTCACAAAAATCCCAAAAGATTTTCAAATAGACTCTATCGAAAGCCCAGTAATATTAGAAATTTCATCAAGCGACACCCCTGCAGCCTTCAATTTTTGAGAAATTTGACGCCTCTCGTCGAGCCTACCAGCTTCCAATCCCGCAAGATGACCTTCTGCACGACCTTCTGCACGACCTTCTGCACGACCTTCTGCACGACCTTC
>CAZZBY010000180.1:0-2550 GCA_964652635.1 uncultured Candidatus Marinamargulisbacteria bacterium
CCCGTCTGAATGCTCCTGGACGGATTGGGAACCGAGAAGAGGGGATTCCAGATTCTAGGATTGTTGTGGATTTATTGTTGTTAGGTATTGGGAAGCAAAATGCTAAAAAAGCCAGTAGTATCGTTGAAAAATTTGCTGATGTTTTTGAAATGGAGCAATCCATTAAACGATCTTCACATGGTGTTCAGGAAGCGGCTATGGTGGATGATGTTAACGAGCAACGAAAGTATATTACTAGCCGAATTGAAGATGAAATCGAAGAGAATTTAGAATCTGGCGTCGATGTGAGCAGGGAGCGTGTGGTGATTGTCCGTGGTCGAGACTGGAACCCTGGGGTTATCGGGATTGATACTGACCGGTTGAGAGAGAGATTTTTACGCCCGGCTATGGTTTTAACTGAGTATTCTGGTGAAGAGTTTCTGCGTGGGTCCGTTCGTAGTATTCCTAAAATCAATATGTATAATGTCTTGGATAAAGTAGGCGATTTATTTTATGAATTGCATGGACGTATCTTGTATCAAACTGAGGTTCAAACTGAGCTTGGCCCTCAGCGTGTGAATGCCTTTGGTGGACATGCTCAGGCCTGTGGATTTTCTATTCACAGGGATGATGTAGCGGAATTTACTCAAATGCTTCGTGATGAAATGGATAGACTTCCTGTCGAAGACTTTGATTTTAGCTATGAAATTGTCGATATTATTCGGTTTAACCAGGTAACCCCGCAGTTGGTGGATGATATCCATAAGTTGTCGCCTTATGGTCAGTATTTTGATTATCCATTGTTCTATCTTAAAAATGTTCATATCAGTCAGATTCGAGCGTTTGGTAACCGGTATCAGCGTAATCGTACTCCGCATATGGACTTTTTTGTTTCTGATGCAACCAAGGGCAGTAAGCTTCGAATTAATGCTGTTGGGTTTGGGTTATTGGATAAATACAATTTGCTTAGACAACAATATGATAACGATCCGATGCTGGCATTTGATGTGATTTCGAATGTGGAAATGCACCGTAGGGTTCGTCGTGGGCGTAAGCCGATGACGGAGTTTCGGTTGAACGTGGTGGATATTCGGATTGCTGGCCAAAAGAATTTGGACTAGCGGTTATTCCTGCGAAGGTAGGAATCCAGAATCAGCATCGATTTTTTATAACCCTCACCTGTAGAGAGGGGGGGATATATGTCCTATCTGCCTAGTGTACTGCGCTTGGCGTGCATTTGGATGACTTTTTTGGCGTGTTCTTTGTAGGAGAGGCTGAAGAGGTGACGATGGGTTTCGGGATTGGCGACGAAATAGAGGTATTGGGTTTTATTTGGATTGAGAACCGCTTTAATGGCGTCTAGGCCAGGATTTGCGATTGGGCCAGGGGGTAGGCCTTCTGCAAAGTAAGTGTTGTAAGGGGACTCGGTTTCGAGGTCTTTGTAGAGAACCCTTTTTTTACTGGTGTTTTCCATTGCATAGAGAACGGTTGGGTCGGCTTGGAGGAGCATCCGTTTTTTGAGGCGATTGAAATAGACAGAGGCGATGATGGGCATGTCGCTGGTGACGCCAGCTTCTCGTTCGACGATGGAGGCCAATGTCATGATTTGATGGTTAGTGAGGCGAATTGGCATTTTGTGATGGGTTTTGTCGTTGAGTAATGGGATGACTTTGAGATTAAACTCTGTGAGTGACGCTTTGATAAGATGGTCTAATGGTGTTGCAACTGAAAAATGGTAGGTATTGGGGAATAAGTAGCCTTCGAGAGATGGGGCGTCATTTAAAAATGGAAAGTCTTCCACATAATTGTCTTTACCGGTTTTGAGTAGATAGTTGAGTGTTTCTTCTTCGCTTTCGACGATGCCGATGGCTTCGAGTCTTTTGGCGAGTTTATAGCTGTCAAACCCTTCTGGGATGGTGAGTTTGACAGGGGCTAAGCAGGCTTTTGGGTCGATTAAAATAGAGAGGATTTGAATGGGGGATTGATTTTCGGGGATAATAAATCGGCCGGCCCGCATTTGGGATGCTATCCCCCTTAAGCGAATGTACAGGAGGGTACTGGTTTTGTTTTGGATGAGATTTCGATTTTTAAGGTCATTTACAATTTTTCTGGCACTGGTATGAGGTGTGATGAGTAGTGATGTTTTGGGGGTTTCTCCGGGGGCTGTGAGTTGATACAGTATGATTGAGAGAAGGATGCCAATGATGCTAGCGGTGGCAATGGTCACTGCAATTATTTTTTTGGTGAGAGGGCTAATTGGAATTGATTTTTTTTTAGCTTTAGAGGATGGTTTTTTAGGAGGGGTAAATTTTGGATTTTCTTTTTTTGCTGGGGTGGATGTGGGGCGGGCTTTTTTTTTAGATGCTGTTGTGAGGGTGCTCTTGGCTTTGGGAGCTGACTTTTTTGGACTTGGAGGAGGACCCTCTTTTTTAGTGGTCATTGCCAAATTTTAACATGAATTTGGTTTTTTTCTATGTCATTACTGCGAGGGTGAGAATCCAGATGGGACTATTGCGAAATACCCCATCTGCACAATTTTCGCCATGCTTAACTATACCGGCTACGCTGAAG
>CAZZBY010000181.1:0-2490 GCA_964652635.1 uncultured Candidatus Marinamargulisbacteria bacterium
GTCATTGCTTCAATCACTTGGCTGACAGCATCTTTTGCAAACTGGGTTCGGATGGGATTGCCAGCATAGGTTGTTTTATCACTTGGAAATGGCGGCAGGGTATTTGGAAATGAGGTAAAAATATGACGGGCCATTTTGGCAAAGGCGAGATTGGTGCGTCCTGCAATGGCATTTTGCTCGAGGAGGTAGAGGGGAATTCCTTTGAGGATGGCGGCAATGGAAGTGGGTATGGTGCTAAACCCGCCGGTGGAAACTACGCATTTTGGCTTAAGTTGGCTTAGTGCTTTGGCTGCTTTAAGCGTGGCAGGAATAAGTGCCCATTTGTGTTTATCGTCGGCCATTACGGCGGTGAAGGGGTAGTGGTATTTGGGGATGATTTTGGATTCTTCTCGATTGGATGTCCCAATGAAATGGACGGGCATGGCCTTAAGAGATTGGAGGCGTTGCGCGAGGGCAATTGCCGGGTAAATATGTCCTCCGGTGCCACCGCAGGTGATGACGATAGGGCTGAGATTAGGCAAAGGGGCCTCGTCGATTGGAAGGGTGGTGGGTAGGGGCTTTGGGATCTTCATTGAGGGTAAGATAGTCGGTATTTCGAGAGATATTTAGAATGACGCCGACATAAAACATCGAGACTACTAAGGCAGTCCCACCGAAGCTGATGAAGGTGAGGGGAATCCCCGTCACCGGAAGTAAACCGATGACGCAGCCGATATTGACGATTCCTTGTATTACTAAGGTGAGGGTAAGTCCAACCGCTAGAGTTTGGAGATACATGTCGGTCTGTCGCTTTGCGATTTCCATGCCCCGTTTAAAGAGTAGCCAAAATAAAAAAATGGTGAGGCTTGCAAATAGTAAGCCTCCTTCTTCGCAAATGATGGAAAAGATAAAGTCGGCATAATGGAGGGGGAGATAGGCATATTTGAGCTTACTTTCGCCTAAGCCTTGACCAAAAATCCCACCAGATCCAATGGCAATAAAGGATTGGATAATGTGATAGCTGATCCCTTGAGGATCATCCCAAGGAGAGAGGAAGGTTTTGACCCGTTTCATTTGATATGGATTGGCAACGATACTGAATAAGGTCATGCCGAGTCCGCTTCCGAGTAAGGTTAAAATTTGCCGATGAGGGATCATGTTGATGTACATCAAGAGAGTAAATATGCCTGCAATAAGGACGGTGTTTCCAAGATCGGGTTGTTGGGCTAAGAAAAATATCGGAATCGCTAAAATAATCATTGCTGGTAAAAACCCCGTTTTAAAGTTGTGGATATTGTGGTTTTTATTACTAATAAAGACACCTAAATACACGATAATCCAAAATTTTAAGATTTCGGTCGGTTGAAACTGAACCCCTAAGTTTAACCATCGCCTGGCCCCCGCAATTGAGACGCCAATGCCGGGAATTAAGGTAAGTGCCATGAGGATGATGGATAAAATGTACCCATGGAGTGCCCATTTTTTGTAAAAGTTGGTTGGTAATTTTAATGCCGTCACCATGGCTCCGGTGCCAATTACCATGAAAATGAGATGCCGTTTAATAAAGTAATAACTGTCTTTATAGCTCATTAAACCGATGGTAGGGCTAGTTGAAAAAATCATCATCATTCCGATTGAAATGATGCCGATGACGGCCACTAACAATACCCAGTCAATAGGCTGTTTTTTGAGTTTTTTTGGAATTATAGGTGCGATGGACTGGGGCTTATGTTGTGACATATTTTTGATTTACCTGATGCATCACTTCTTGTTTAAATTGCCGTCCACGATCTTCATAATTTTGAAATTGATCAAAGCTAGAACATGATGGTGAAAATAAGATAATTTCTGATTTTTTGGCTATATCCAACGCTTTTTGGACTGCGTCTTTGAGTGTATCACATTGATGGAGGGAAACTGAGACCGTTCGAGGATCATTTTTGAATACGGTGGCAAATCGGTTCTTGATGGCCCCAAATACGATGACGGATTTGACATGAGCGACGATGGGGTCGATAAGGGGCTCTAGAGGTAATTGCTTGTCATATCCGCATAGAATCAGGTGAATGGGTGATGAAAACGAGTGAATCGCCACGACCGTTGAATCGGGATTGGTGGCCTTTGAATCATTATAAATACCAATGCCTAGCGGATTGGGGATAGGTTCGATGCGATGTTCGACAGCGGCAAAGGTATTGAGTCGCTGGTCAATGACCTCTGTGGAGATGCCGTAGAGTTGCGCGGCTAAATAGGATGCGATGGCATTTTCTTGGTTATGGGGGCCTTTGAGTTGGATATTTTGTGTTTTTTGACTGAGGTGATGAGCCATGGAATAGGGGACTTTTTGGGTGGGATAGTTTTGAATATTGGCTTTGATGTAGTGGTCGGTGCTGAGGTAGATGACGTAGTCTTGGTTAGTGGTGTTTTCGAGAATTCTGGCTTTTTGCTTGGCATATTCCTCCATGGTTCCGTGGCGTTCGAGATGGTCAGGGGTGATATTTAAAATGATGG
>CAZZBY010000182.1:0-2468 GCA_964652635.1 uncultured Candidatus Marinamargulisbacteria bacterium
AATGACTCTTCAAAAAACGGGTCTAACAGTCGTAGATGATTTCAGTGGTTTTGTCAAAACTGCCGTCCTGCGCTGGAGATTAAAGCCTGGGAATTGGCAAATAAAAGGACATCACTTAACAGATGGCAATCATAGCATGACGCTAACAGCAACAATACCAATCCTTCGACTACAGCTGACGCAAGGATGGGAATCTCGATATTATCAACATAAAAACAAAGTGCCGATCCTTGAAGTCGAAGTCTCAGAGCCAGGCACACTGATAACGGAGTATATATTTAATTCATGAAAGTTCTCTATTTTCACCAACATTTTACTACTCCAAAAGGCGCAGCTGGAACCCGATCCTACGAAATGGCTCAGCGATTAATTGCGAAGGGGCATCAGGTAACGATGGTATGTGGCTCCCATGGTTTGGGAGAAACGGGGCTAAAAAGTAGATTTCAAGGCAATCGCCGCCGTGGCCAAGTCGATGGAATTGATGTCATCGAATTTAATATGGCCTATAGCAATAATGATCGATTTATCAAGCGCACGTGGACATTTATTCGATTTGCACTTTCCAGTATTAAAGTCGCACTTGAGGAAGATTATGACATCCTATTTGCAACTACAACACCTCTGACTGCTGGAATTCCAGGCATTGTCGCCAGATGGTTTCGAGGCAAGCCTTTTATATTCGAAGTACGAGATCTCTGGCCAAAACTGCCAAAAGCCATGGGAGTCATCACTAATCCAATGATTTTATGGGCCATGGACGTTCTCGAATGGGTGAGTTACCACTCGGCGAATCGATTAATAGGACTTTCTCCTGGAATTGTCGACGGGATCCTCGAAAGAGGAATAGCTAAAAATAGAGTCATCATGATCCCTAATGGGTGCGATCTCAATATTTTTAACCAAACCAAAACGCCACCATGGCGCCCAACCGAAGTGAAAGAGACCGATCTTATGGCGGTTTTTACAGGGACTCATGGATTAGCAAATGGACTCGATGCGGTATTGGATGCCGCGTTAGAGTTAAAAAAGCGCGGCAGAGACGACATAAAATTAGTACTTGTTGGGAGTGGAAAATGCAAGAATGACCTCCAAAGACGGGCGAAGAAACAAAAGTTAAAAAATGTCATTTTTCATGACCCTGTCAGTAAACTTCATTTAGCTGGACTCATGGCAAATACTGATATAGGCATGCAAATTTTATCCAATGTCCCTGCATTTTATTATGGAACATCCCCCAATAAATTTTTTGATTATCTATCATCAGGACTGCCCATACTAAATAACTATCCTGGGTGGTTAGCGGAGGTCATTATCGAAAATCAATGCGGATTTGTAGTACCTCCAGAAGACCCAAAGGCATTTGCCGATGCACTAGAAACTGCTGCAGATCATAGAGAAAAATTAAAAAAAATGGGTGAAAACAGCCTCAAATTAGCAAAGGAAAAATTTAATCGCACTATCCTATCTAATCAATGGGTAGATTGGTTGATTTTGACACCATCAATACTTTGAGTAAAAAATGAAAGCATCGTCAACATCATACATAATATAGGGCTATTGGGAGTTTTAAGCATCTCGACTCTGCCATATTTGCTATTTAAAATATAACCCAAGATCAGTTGCCATTGATGACAAAGTCGAGAATATAGCAAGCTATTCAAGACGATGTCTTTCCAATGAGAAATATCCGTATACCAACGGTAGTTAAAGGCGTGGAGCCGAATCCTAACAAGAAAACGATCCCAAAAAGATGCCCTAATATGAGGAAGCTCAATGCCAAAAAAAAACTGCAATAAAAAGCCAGCCTCAATGACAGCCCGAGTACTATCAGTTTCACGAGAAATCCTCACCACCTCTACCCAGTTGGGACAAAGTTTGTCATAAAAAACAGCCAAATCTACCAACCACTGAAGCCGAATCCAATGATGTAACGCCGCATGCTGACATAAGTAAACAAAATAAGACTCTAAGTCTAAAGTAGGAATAGAAGTATCCAAAATCGTCACAAAATGACAGCGATCAGGAGTTGGGAACGGAATCCCAGAAACAAAGGAGAGACGTTGATGAAGCTCGACACGTATTGTATTGAGAGAATGAACATATTCAAAATGTTTTAAATAGGATGAGGCTGGTGTTGGAGTCAAAAGCACTGGATTTAGGGTATCTAAAGAAAATCCCAATTGTAGCAAACAGGCATGTGCCCTGGCCACCATACTAGGTGCTACCCAAAGATCAATATCTCGAGAGTGGCGCAAGCACTCTTTACCATAAAGCAATTGATTAAGAGCCACTCCCTTTAAAGACACTGCAAAAATGCCCTCTTCGTTAAACGCACGAAAAATAGTGACAAGAGATTTCTGAAGAGTCAAAAAATGACATGCATCGTATAGAGATGAAGAGCGACTTCCAAGCACTGGAGAGAAGGCGAGTCCTAAGCGATGGCGATTAATCAGGAGATGAAGAGATTT
>CAZZBY010000183.1:0-2451 GCA_964652635.1 uncultured Candidatus Marinamargulisbacteria bacterium
TTACATAATTTACATGCCACTTTTTTTTAACTTTACTGACGCAGCTCTATTTTCGCCCCTAAATACTTGTAATCGGGTTCTATGAATGCCAATTAGAAATCCATATTTCTTTTCGAATTGATCGAAATTAATTTGGGATAATAAGGTTCCTTCTTTGGATTTCATGGACAAAGTCGGTAATCGATCTCATCGTGTGAAGAGATTTTCTAGTATTCCCAGCCTAGCTAAAATCTGTGTAGCGTTGATCGTTGATAGCCAGTGTAATTCAGGCTCCGATAATTGTGATTTTTTGACTCATTCTTGACGTTGCTTCGCCCCCTATGCTCCGACCCCTATCCTACTTAATATAGTGCTTACATTTGGGTTATTTGCTATCATAGGAGTCTTCTTTTTATTTTGTGAGGAGTTTTATGAGTATTCCCTTTGAATCCCGACACATTGGACCATCTGAATCCGAAGTTTCTGACATGTTATCTATGATTGGACTTCAATCACTTGATGAGTTGATTGAGAAAACGATTCCGTCGTCGATTTGCCAAATGCCCTTGCCGTTGACCTATTCGGTGCCGATGTCGGAGTCTGACTATTTGGATCATATTCGAGGACTGGAGCGACAAAATATAGTGACGAAGTCGATGATTGGACTTGGCTATTATGGGACAATTACGCCCCCTGTGATTTTAAGAAATGTGTTTGAAAACCCAGGGTGGTATACCCAATACACTCCATATCAAGCAGAGATTTCTCAGGGACGACTTGAGATGCTGTTTAATTTTCAGACAATGGTGTGTGATTTGACGGGACTTGATGTGGCCAATGCGTCCCTACTAGATGAGGCTACTGCCGCTGCAGAAGCGATGACTTTGTTGTATCGAGTCCGAAATAAGGATAAAAAAAATGCTTCGGTATTTTTAGTGGATCATCATGTGATGCCTCACACTGTGGATGTGTTGGTTGGACGTGGAACTCCTTTAGGGATTGTCATTCAAGTGGCTGATTTAGAGATCGCTACCTTGAGTCCCGATGTTTATGGAGTGCTGTATCAAAATCCGTCTGCACGTGGAGAAGTCAAGGATTTGACGATGGCTATTGAACGTGCACATCAGTCGTCCGTATTGGTGGCAATTGCAACGGATTTGATGGCATTAACACTTGTTAAATCTCCAGGCGAGATGAATGCCGATGTGGCCATTGGATCTGCCCAGCGATTTGGGGTGCCAATGGGATTTGGGGGGCCTCATGCTGGATTTATTGTGGTTAAAGATGACTTTAAGCGTCAACTGCCAGGCCGTATGATTGGACTGTCGGTGGATCGGCATGGAAACCCAGCCTATCGCATGGCACTTCAAACTCGCGAGCAACATATTCGGCGTGATAAGGCGACGTCTAATATTTGTACTGCTCAAGCGTTATTGGCTAATATGGCGACGATGTATGCGATTTATCATGGGCCATCTGGACTCAAGTCCATTGCGACGACGATTCATCAGCTGGCGATAAAGCTTTCGCGGGGATTGTCGCAGCTTGGATATCAGGTGTCACATTCTCATTTTTTTGATACGGTGATGGTCGATTTGGATGATGCTCTGAAAGCTGATGTTGTGGCAAGGTCAAAGCAGTATGCGATTAATTTTAGAGTAGATATACCTGGATCGATTGGAATTTCAGTTGATGAAACCTGTTTGGATGCCGATATTGATCGAGTGATCATGTTATTTGGAGAAGCTGTGGGCAGAGCTCAGTTTGAAATCAATTTTACCTTTTCAAAAAGTCGTCTAGATGATTCCTTATTAAGGACAACCTCTTATTTAAAGCAGATGGTTTTCAATACCTACCATTCTGAATCTCAGATGATGAGATATTTAACCTGTTTGATGAGCAAGGACTTGTCGTTAACCCATTCGATGATTCCATTAGGATCTTGTACGATGAAGCTCAACGCCGCTGTAGAAATGATACCTGTGAGTTTTAGGGGATTTTCTCAGCTTCATCCATTTGCACCATTAAATCAGTGCCAAGGGTATCTCCAAATGATTTCAACCTTGGAAGCGGATTTGTCTCGTTTGACTGGTTTTGCGGCAGCATCTCTGCAACCTAATTCAGGGGCACAGGGAGAGCTTGCCGGACTTTTGGCGATTAAAGCATATCTTGAGCGTCAGGGACAAGGAAATCGCAATGTAGCACTCATCCCCTCTTCAGCTCATGGCACCAACCCTGCGTCCGCTGCGATGGCAGGTATGACAGTGGTGAGTGGTGCTTGTGATATGAAAGGTAATATTGATGTCCATGATTTACGTCTAAAGGCAGAAGCTCATCGAGCTGATTTGGCGTGTTTAATGGTGACCTACCCCTCAACTCATGGCGTTTTTGAAGAAACTATTCGTGAGATTTGTGACATTATTCATGATTATGGGGGTCAGGTGTATATGGATGGTGCCAATATGAATGCTC
>CAZZBY010000184.1:0-2449 GCA_964652635.1 uncultured Candidatus Marinamargulisbacteria bacterium
TCAACTCCACGGATGATATATTTTCGTACACGTTCCCGTCCGGGGTTACGCTTAATGGAGGGGCGGGCGTTCTTACGAGCGGCAATATTACTGAATTTCAATTTAATGGCAATCATTACCCCAATCCGTCTACATGGCAGAAATTGATCCGCTCGATGACGTACAGAATCACGGGGTGGCCCAGACCTGATATACGACCTCGGAAACTTGTGTTTAAGCTATATGACAGGATTGAATCCAATGTTACTTTTAATGCTACCAATGGTCATTATTATTACTTTGATCCAAACGTAGGACCTGTCTCTTTTACCACGGCACAAACAAAGGCCAGCACGTTTAAATTTTTGGGACATACGGGATATTTACTCACGGCCACCTCGGTTGATGAGCAAAATTTTATTATGACTGCGTTTGGAGATAGTCCTGGCTCTGGCTCGCCTAGTCGTTATTATTGGGTTAATGCTCTAGGAGTAGGTACAGTTTCTGGTTTTTCATCAGATACTGTAAATGTAAATAACAACCGAACAAAATACACGTGGCAAGGTGGGCCAGAAAATGGGAACGCGGTCAATCCAAATTTATGGGCTTCTGGAGAGCCTAACGGAGGAGGTACCAACCCATACTTTAATTATAATGGAGGATTTGATGATATTCGGGACCCAGGAGAAATTGGTTATACGCCAACCTATGCAACAGAATTTGGGGGGTATTCGTCAAGCGTTGAAAATAATACGTTGCTTTCGGATATTGCCCGTGAAAAATCTATTGCCTTTTATTTTATTGTTGATAATGCGCCCATGATGGGGATTGTGTATTAGGATATGTTTAGGTACTTCATACTAATTGCTTATTTTGGGCTTTCATTTACCCTCTTTGCTGCCGATCAGGTGAGGGTGTTGTGTTATCACACGTTTTTAGGACGTCCGAAGGTGTATACGGATTTTTCTATGTCGGAGTTTCGTCATCATGTGAGTGTCATAAAACAGAAGGGATATCGCTTTGTGACGTTGTCAGAGGTGCTTCATCGCTCTGTTAAGGGATCTCGAAATGTGATGTTGGTTCTGGATGATGGGAATGTGTCTGCGCTGCATGCCTATGAGCAGGTCTTAAAGCCATTGGGGATTCACGCTGTATTTGCGGTGTATCCGGGGATTATAAGTAAGGTGCATTATGCGATGCGCTGGGATGATGTTTTGTCATTAAAAAAGTCAGGCAATGATGTGGTCTCCCATGGATATTTTCATGAGTACTTAAACGCTAAACTTCAGGATACTCGACCTAAAGATTTTCTGAATGAGGTTGTAAAATCCAAAAAAGTTTTGGAAGAAAAATTGGGAACTCCCGTGGTCACGTATGTTTATCCGTTTGGCGTTGTGACTGACGTTGGAAGACGCGCACTGGCAGAACATCAGTATCGGTATGCCTTTTCTTTGGTTCAAAAGCCAATGGCGTTGCCCATTGAAAAAAACCCTGATTTACTTAATTTACCTCGGTATATGCTCACCCGCTCCAATGCGGCGACTATTTTAAAGGAGTTATAGTATGTTTTTTGCTCGTATTCTTCTGTTTCTAATTTTATCTATTGGTCCGGCTTGTGCACTTGAGGGCTGGCATCTATCGACGTTTATGGGAGGCTCCATGAGCTTTCCAAATCACCTCAAGTTAAATCTAGAAGGGCTTCCGGATCAGTCAAAAGATGCGATTTATTCGAATAAATCGTTTTCGGATTCGCATTGGTGGTCGTTTCGTCTGGAGGATTGGCATGGCGAGCGCGGCAGCGGTTTGGAGTTGATACACCACAAAATTTATTTGGCCAATACGAATGACGTGATTCATGATTTTAGTATTTCGGATGGCTACAATTTGGCCTATTACAATTTTGCCTGGAAAACGAGTCCTAGTGACCGTGTTCGCCTTGGGCTTGGCTTGGCGTTTGGCCACATGGATGCGACCCTGGGAGATCGCCCTCGGTTTCACACGTCGGGTTTAAGCGGACATTTTTTAGCCGGTCCAACTGTGCAATTTAATTATGAGAAATGGCTTTGGGAAAATGATACAAACTTTATTTCGTTAGATACAAAACTGACGCTTGCCTATGCCCGTGTTCCGGTTTCGCGGGATCGTCGTGAATATGCAGACGCCCCTGACATTGCGTTACATTTGAGCCTGGGCGTGGGCAGTAAACCCAAGGCGTTATCTGGAGATTTGGTATCCAAGGCCCTTTATTTTGCTCCCCTAGCCTATCCCTACCTTACCGGCAAATATATTTTAGGCACTGGACTTACGCCATAATTTAGTTGCCCTTGTATTTTTCTACCCACTCTTTTTTATGTTTCTTTTCGTTTTTTCTAAATGTGGCGTACTTTTCAAGTTGATCCGGCGTGAGCAAGGCTTTTAGTTCTGTCTCTCGCTTCCCTTTGATTTGTTCTAATTGCAATCGACTTTCTTT
>CAZZBY010000185.1:0-2446 GCA_964652635.1 uncultured Candidatus Marinamargulisbacteria bacterium
CTACTAGATTTCGATGTCCCTTCGTCCATACTTTATTAACCATAGTCTAACCAACCACCTAGCACATCATCACCACAAAGGCGGTACCTAGCCTTCACATAAATAACAAGGCAATCTAAATCGAAACAGCCTCTTGTACCTGAGGTGACTGTTGAAAATCACTCGTTCGAATAGGCATAATAATATATTTATAATCCTGATCTGAAACAGGTTTCACCAAACATGGGCTTAATTCATTATCAAATTCTACACGCAAATCATCCATTTCAAGGTTTTTAATCGAATCTAAAATCAAGCGCACATTAAATGCAATCTTGGCATCACCTTCACCCGAAATCCGAGAAATATGAAGCTCTTCTCTAAACTCCCCCATTCCCTGAGCATTAGCATGAATTTCAAGAACATTATCACGAAACAACAACCTGATCACATTATTCGACGCAAAAGCAATAATCGACGCCCGCTCACATGCTTCTAGTAATGCACGACGCGATACAGAAAACGCATTCTCCGCACGCTGAGGCAAGACTTGCTTATAGTCTGGAAACTGCCCTTGAATCACCCTAGACATACAAATCGTCTTACCTAAAATAAAAGACGCTTGATGCTTCGATAAATTCAACTCAAACTGAGTATCCGGCTTAGCCTGCGCTATAATCCGAGAAAATTCATTCATCACCTTAAATGGAACAATCACCGAAAATCCAGGATCAGGCTGCGAAGATAACCGGAGATTTTTAATCGACAACCGATACCCATCCGTTGCCACAAACGACAACTGGTCGCCTTCATTTTTCACTAAAATCCCATTTAAAAACTGCTTTGTCTCATCAAAAGAAACCGCAAAAATCGTATACTTAATCAACTGCTGCATCTGTTCCACTTTCAACTGAACCGATGTTCCATGCTCAACAATCGGGAAAATTGGATATTCATCTGACGACAATCCCATAATATGAAAATCAACTCGATTATCCGCCTGAATCGTCACGTTATACCGATCATCCATCATAATCATTAACTGCTGATTTTGAAGCTTAGACACAATACTGCTCAATGTCTTTGACTTTAGTAACACAGCTCCATCTTGCACACCATCAACAATCACTTGAGTTTCAATGCCAAGCTCCAAGTCATTTCCTCTTAACGTCAGAACATTCCCATTTAATGCCAAATATATATTTTCTAAAACTGGCAACGAAGTTCGAATCGACACCGCTTTCTCAACAATACTTAACCCAGAAAATAAAATACTACCCTTACAAGTAAACTTCATTTTGACGACCCTCCTCTTTAAGATTATTTATTATTAAATAGAGTATTAGTAATAGTAGTAGCTGTGAATATGTGGATATCTACCCAATTATCCTTGTTCTGACAAGCCATTTTGCCCGCCATACAATATGGATATCTCAGGAACAAAATCCAACAACTTATCAAGAAGCCTAATTATACACAATTTACCAATATTTTATGAACACTTTATCAACAATAAGGTTCTAAGCAGTTATTCATCATTCCTAATATTAGACAGTAACACCTGAATAATCGATTTTGTCGCACTATCAGATGCAATCATCGCCTTAATCTTGTCACAAGCGTGCATCACAGTCGAATGATCACGTTTCCCAAAACTCTCTCCGATTTTAGGTAGTGATACATTCGTTAATTCTCGAGCTAGATACATTCCAATTTGTCGAGAAAACGCCAATTCCTTAGTCCGATTTTTAGAGCATAACTCGATATCACTGACCTGAAAGTAGTCACAGACTTTGCGCTTAATCAAAGAAATACTAATCGGCGTTTCCTGTCGGATTCCAATAATATCCTGGATAACATTACTCGCAATCGATAAGGTGACCTCAGTATTTAATAAAGAGGCATACGCCACAATTCGGGTCAGTGCGCCTTCCATCTCTCGGACGTTAGTGGGGATTTGAGTCGCAATAAAGTGCAAAATCTCATCCGAAATCACCAACTGATTAAGTTCGGTTTTTTTTCTCAAAATCGCAATTCGGGTTTCAAATTCAGGGGGTTGGATATCCGCAATTAACCCCCATTCAAACCGAGTTCTCAAGCGATCTTCAAGTGTAGGAATTTCCTTAGGAGGTCGATCAGATGTAATAATAATTTGCCGATTACGGCCATGGAGTTCGTTAAAGGTATGAAAAAACTCTTCCTGAGTTTGCTCTTTTCCGGCTAAAAATTGAATATCATCTATCATTAATACATCACACTGGCGATACTTTTCTCGAAATGAATTAATCTGCTTATCTTTAATGGCATTAATCATATCGTTGGTAAATTTTTCGGAGGAAACTAATTTTAAGACAGACCCATGAAATAACTGAAAAATTCGGTTTCCAATAGCATGAAGTAAGTGTGTTTTACCTAATCAAACCGATCCATAGATAAACAAGGGGTTATACGCCTTAGCAGGAGCCTT
>CAZZBY010000186.1:0-2443 GCA_964652635.1 uncultured Candidatus Marinamargulisbacteria bacterium
TTCAAATCATTTGACTCTAATGCTCGGACAAATAAATCCTTTCCACTATCGTCATACATTTTTGAATACAACTCTTTTTGGCGATCTGAGAGACTCGAAAACAATTGTAGCGCTTTCGCATGTGTGTTCTCGATAATTACTCCCTCTTCATTGCTGCTACTCCTGCTGCAAAACCATGGAGAAGCATCGCCTATGAAACGATGAAGGTTGCTAACTAATTCTACGTCATTTCCTACTACACTCTTAAGTCGCGCTCTTTCCTTTCGAACTCCCGGAAAATCAAGAGCATGCTGGTCCATAGGTGCATCATCAATAGCTCGAGTTGCTTCGCCATCGTTGGCCTTCTCAGACTTATGCCCATCCTGAGAAAAAAGTAAAACCGACCATAATACTATCAATCCATAAATCAGTTTCATTTGACCATTATACATGAACCCGTATGCGCCAAACAAAGAATGTCAGGTGCCCGTCGTTTTTCAAGCTTGAAAGGTAGCGGTCATGTCTGCTTAGCGTTAAGCAATTAGTTCCGATTGTATCAAACAGTATGTTATCACTCACTTGTCCCAGTACATGTCACCTCAACTCAATGGATCTCAACAGGACTTGCAACATTCATCGCCTGTTGCAAGTTTGGCAAGCAAGTACTTTACAAGGATTTAAACGATGAACTTCATCTCCGTACACGATTAGAAACCGTTAAATAGTTAGGCGCAATCTTCTTTGCCAAGCATTTTAACGGGCACCTGACATTCTCCCCATAGTCTTGTGGCGCGGATGGAAACGCCTTACTGACATTACTGAGGACTGGACTCTCTTCTCAAATTGTGGGTAAAAGTGAGCTTTTCCTAGGGAAGATCAAAATCAATGCCAAGAAATAAGAGGACGCAACTCCCCATTTCTCCACTGCAGCAGTTCCTTATTAAAGCCCGTTGTTTCTAACGGAGAATAGTTCCCACCCGGCAAACTGTTCCATGCCTCATACGTTCCATCCGATTTCAAATGCACTGTTAACCGAAAATTAGGCCCCACCCCGGCTCGAGACACATCCACCGTATCCCAGGCACCATCTCGCTCGAAGGGTTCATTATTGGGTAAATCAAAAAAATCTTTAAATATATTGGCAAAGGAAAATCGATGCACAACACCCCACCGAATATCAAGCCCACCTTGTTCCCGAGCCGCTACCGCCACCCCATCTAAAGACTTTGCTAGTTTCTCAAGAAACACATCTTTTTCTTCCCCACCCAATCCATCTTGATAATGGTGATAGATCGTCTTAATTACAGGAGGCGCATAAAGTAAAAGATCGAACACAGAGTTCAAAGTCTTTCTCACCTCGCGAACATCCTCCACTTCAAACATTTCTGCAAAATGCCGCATGACTAGCTCTTCATGCCAAAGATAAAAAAGCCGTGGCTCCGTACGATTTCGCTTTGTCATAAAGCCAGACTCGGACCATGTCATCAAGCGATCTAAAACCAACTTTGCATCTTCCGATAACATTCCTCGTAAAACATCTAGATGGGGTCTCAGTAAATTGCCAACAAAATATTCTGCCTGCTTATCATAATGATCAAACTGATATTTTTGGAAATCGCCGATATCCAGAAGCTTTTGTTTCATTCCACCCTCGATAAGCTGAGATAACCGCTCTGCCCGAAATCCTGTAGATAGGATCGTAGAATGATAATTGGAAAAATGATTGAAATCACGAAATGCACTTTGCCCTGTCACATCATTATTTGCAGTGACGATAAACTTTTTCTCAGGATTATAAGATTCTGGAAATTCCACACTCTTTCCTTCCTCCCACTCGTGTGTTCCCTCACCCGGCAACCACGTAAAAGGCGAAATCCGATTCGATATATATTTTCTTACCGGCGTAAATCCCGCGGTCTTATATAAAATATTTCCTTGATTATCGGATGCCACCACATTCTGTGATCCTACTCTCAAATTCCGTAACCCCTGTCGAACGTCTTCTAAACTGTTGGCTCGGTTCACCTGTAGCAAAGCAACAATTTCTGGCGTGCCTTCATGCCCCACCCACTTGTAAGATAAAACCACCTTCGAATCTTTTGGCGCATCCTCTGTACTTTTATTTCGCTCTGCCAAAACCCCTTTCACACTGAGCAATCCCTGATTTTCTTCCTCAGGCAAATGATCACTAAAGACCGGACCATGCACATCATACTGAATAGGCATCTCTACCTTATCCAAACCACCTGTAGAAGCATTCCTCACTAAAAGAGTTCGAACCTCTTCGCGAAACGGGACCCAATCTCCTTTATAAAAATATTTTTTCCCATCCTGTGACGCTTTCACCATGTAGATATCATCCACATCGTTAAATAAATTAGTCATGCCCGCTGCAATCACGCCATTGTGTCCCGATAAACCCGCAAGCAATCCTAAAAGAGTCACACCCGCAAAATGAATAGAC
>CAZZBY010000187.1:0-2434 GCA_964652635.1 uncultured Candidatus Marinamargulisbacteria bacterium
CACCGTTGTTTTGGATCGGTCTAATATTTTGAATAATTGCATCTGGTAGGTTTTGGCATTTTCGGCAATTTGTGCTTCATCCAGGGATTTTCGGGTTTCAGATTTTCCGGTGGGGTCGCCAATCATAGCCGTAAAATCCCCAATAATGAAAACCACATGATGCCCCATCTCTTGTAAAACTTTGAGTTTATTGAGAATCACCATGTGTCCTAGGTGCAAATCAGGGGCGGAGGGGTCGGCTCCAAATTTAATGATGTGAGGCTTTTCGCTTAACTTACTTATTAGGTCGTCGGGGAAGCATGTTTCCACGCCTCTTGAAAGAGTATTATTCATTGCAAAATTCTAAAGTGAGGGGTAATTTTCGGATAACTTGTGTCATACTTCTATTTTTCCTGTTCAATTGTTACAATGAACGGCCCAGAAAAGCATATCAAGGTTAGAAGGGTGATTCAAGCTGATTTTTAGAAGTCGACATTCAATCGGAAAACTATCCAAACGGTCGCCAAGATCGGGGGGTTCTGTTGGCTATGCACGTCATAAGTCCAAGAAAAAACTTGATCATTTTTTTAGAACCGCTGTGACCTATGGCGTTGGATTGGCTCTTGCAGGCGGGTTGGTTTTATGGGGAACGGTACTTTATTTAGGGACTACTCTCCCTGATGTGGATAGCATTAACACGTATATCCCCGCTGAAACCACTAAAATTATTTCCCAAGATGGGGTAGTCTTGGCCGAGCTTCATCGTGAAGAAAATAGAGTTTCTATTCCCATCGATAAAATTTCCCCTATCCTTCAAAAAACAGTAGTGGCCATGGAAGACTCTAATTTTTATGACCATGGTGGATTGGATTATTTTGGCATTTTACGTGCGGTGTTTCGGGATGTCTTGGCCGGCAGCTTTGTGGAAGGCGGAAGTACACTCACCCAACAGTTGGCTAAAAATATTTTTTTTACTCGTCAAAAAAAGCTGACCCGAAAATTGTCTGAAGCAATTATGGCCGTTCGGATTGAAAAACATTATACCAAAACTGAAATTTTGGAGATGTATTTAAATCAGGTGTATTGGGGACATAATACCTATGGCATTGAGTCGGCCTCCCGGTATTATTTTGGAAAAACTGCTCAGGAATTGTCATTGTCCGAGTCTGCCACTTTGGTAGGGATGCTAACGGGGCCTGAAATTTATAGTCCGTTTCGGAATTATAAGGCGTCTAAAGCTCGGCAACGGCTTGTACTTCGGCGTATGGTTAAAATTGGATTAATTACTCAGGAGCAGGCAGATGACGCTTTTGCCCAGGAGCTTAAGCTTCGTGAACGGACTAAACTGCGGTATAAGGCTCCCTATTTCACGTCGTATATCATCAAGCAATTAACTGACATGTATGGAGAAGAAGCGATTTATACCTCTGGTATGAAGGTCTATACAACGCTTCGATATGATTACCAAAAAGTTGCGGAAGCTGTGGTTGAAAAATATGTGGCAGAAGCCAAATCACCCATAGGATTAGGGGCAACTGTGAGTCCTAATTTTAGCCAAGCTGCGATTTTGGCGATTGACCCCACTAATGGCTATATTGTGACCATGCATGGGGGTGCGGATTTTTTGGGAAATATGTTTAATCGAACCACACAAGCTATGCGTCAGCCTGGGTCTGCATTTAAGCCTTTTGTCTATCTAGCGGCCTTGTCTAAGGGGTATACGCCGAATTCAGTAATTGATGATAGCCCTGTAACATTTAGCACCTTCCAAGGCCCCTACTCTCCTAAAAACTATACCAATGAGTATTCTGGGCCTGTGACGCTGAGGCGGGCACTTGAGAAATCGATTAATACGGTGGCCATTAAGCTTAATCATGCTATTGGCCCGGATACGGTGGTCGCTACTGCCAGAAAGATGGGGATTACCTCTAAAATTCGCCCTGTGTTGTCGTTGCCACTGGGAGCCAATGAAGTTACGCTGCTTGAACTTGTATCAGCTTATGGCGTAATGGCTAATGAAGGATATCGAATTGAGCCGTTTGGGATTATCCGCATTGAAGATCGGGATGGAGTTGAATTGTATCGACATCATCCTGCACAGGCTCAGGTATATGATTCTAATCTTATTTCGACGCTTGTTGATATGATGAAAGGGGTTGTGATTAGCGGTACGGGTGTCAATGCTCGCCTCCCCCGCCCTATGGCTGGGAAAACAGGAACCACATCGGATTATCGTGATGCGTGGTTTATTGGATTCATCCCTCAGTTAGTGGCCGGAACTTGGGTGGGGAATGACGATAATTCATCGATGAATAAAATTACTGGAGGGGGGGTCCCTGCTCTCATGTGGCGTGATTTCATGAAAGAAGCGATCAATGATATTCCGCCTCGTGATTTTCGTCCTCCAAGGGGCCTTAGACCTGTTGTACTGGATACTCCTCGTAAAGACGACAAT
>CAZZBY010000188.1:0-2405 GCA_964652635.1 uncultured Candidatus Marinamargulisbacteria bacterium
TTGGTTTTTTGGGTGGGGGTTGGGTTGATTGTATCGCGATTACTTTGTATGTTTGTGTATAGGGCATATCTTGTCGCTCTGGTGTTAAACTGGTATATTCTCTACCAGTTTAAAAGGTTACCGAGTATTTTGTATGCGATTAACTAAGTCCGTCGATTTTTCAATGCGTGTTTTGATTTTCTTGGCCCGGGCCCATGGTCCTGTAACGATGCCTGAACTTTCGGCACTTCTCTCCATATCTTATAACCATTTGTCTAAATTGATCCAGAGGTTGCGAAAAGCGGGCCTGGTTCGAACAGTACAAGGAAAATCTGGTGGTGTTATTTTACTCAAAAAACCTTCTGAAATTCATTTGAAAATGGTGGTTGATTTGATGGATGGCCCGACGATGTTATCCCAGTGTTTAGGTGATGTTTCGGTTTGCCAATTGGATGTAGGATGTAAGCTAAAGTCGGCTTTGTCTCGGATGCAGTCCACAATTAATGATGCAATGGAACATATCATGCTTTCGGATTTAGTGTAGGAGAACTTTGTGAGTAAAGACATTTACGCGATTGCGAGTAAACCTTATGAATACGGATTTACGACCCCGATTGACTCTGAGACCCTTGCCAAGGGACTTAATGAAGATGTCATTCGGGTCATTTCGTCTAAAAAAAATGAGCCAGAGTGGATGCTTGAATATCGTCTTAAGGCCTATCGTCAATGGTTAACGATGACGGAACCGCATTGGGCCAAAGTCGAATATCCAATGATTGATTATCAGGATATTCACTATTACTCAGCACCTAAAAAAACGGAGATCAAAGCCAGCATGGATGACGTGGAGCCTGAACTTAAGCGAACCTTTGAAAAGTTAGGAATTCCGCTATTTGAGCAAAAGAAATTAGCTGGGGTGGCTGTGGATGCGATTTTTGATAGTGTGTCGGTTGCCACAACATTTAAAGGTAAGTTATTAGAGGCGGGGGTTGTGTTTTGCCCGCTTTCTGAAGCTGTTGAAAAATATCCAGAACTGGTCAAACAGTATTTGGGTTCTGTTGTGCCGTATACGGATAATTTTTATGCAGCGCTGAATGCGGCTGTATTTACTGAGGGTTCATTTGTCTATGTTCCTAAAAATACGGTGTGTCCGATGGAATTATCAACGTATTTTAGAATTAATACCCAGGATACTGGGCAGTTTGAGCGGACTTTGATTATTTGTGAGGAGAATAGTAGCGTTAGTTACCTAGAAGGCTGTACTGCACCAATGTTTGATACCAATCAACTTCATGCTGCGGTGGTAGAGCTGGTTGCCTTGGATGATGCGACGATTAAGTATTCGACTGTTCAAAATTGGTATGCGGGAGATCCTGACACTGGAAAGGGTGGGATCTATAATTTTGTGACCAAGCGTGGGAAATGTCAGGGGAAGCGATCTAAAATTTCCTGGACACAAATTGAAACAGGGTCGGCCATTACCTGGAAATATCCTAGTTGTCTGTTAATTGGGGATGACTCTGTCGGTGAGTTTTACTCTGTGGCCCTGACGAATCATTTTCAAAAAGCAGATACGGGAACCAAAATGATTCATATGGGTAAAAACACCAAAAGTACAATTATTTCTAAGGGGATTTCTGCAGGTAAATCTGAAAATACCTATCGAGGCTTAGTCCAGATTAATCGCTCGGCAAAAGGTGCGGAAAACTTTACCCAGTGTGATTCGATGCTTATTGGTAAGCAGGCTGTGGCCAATACATTGCCGTATATCGATGTGCGAAATGCATCGTCTAGTTTGGGGCATGAGGCGACGACAGTGAAAGTGAGTCAGGATCAGTTGTTTTACTTTGCTCAGCGCGGAATTGCGATGGAAGATGCCTTGCAAACCATGATTAATGGGTTTTGTGCAGATGTGTTTAAAGAGTTGCCTACCGAGTTTGCGGTGGAAGCGACTCAATTATTGTCTCTTAAATTAGAAAATTCGGTTGGGTAGGAGTTTGTGATGATATCGATTAAAGACTTACATGTAGAGATTGACGGTCAGCCGATTTTAAGAGGTCTGACGCTTGAGGTGAAATCTGGCGAAGTTCATGCGATTATGGGCCCGAATGGATCTGGAAAAAGTACGTTGGGTAAAATTTTGACGGGGCACCCGGATTATACGGTAACATCGGGATCTGTAACCTTTAATGGAGTGAATTTACTAGAGCTTGATGCGGATGAGCGGTCTCGGCATGGGGTGTTTATGGCATTTCAGTATCCGGTGGAAATCCCAGGGGTCAATAATGCCAGTTTTTTACGTATGGCCTATAACGCAAAGCGAAAACACTTGGGATTGTCTGAAGTGGATCCCTTTGAATTTGAAGCGTTACTCTATGAAAAAGCCAAGCTTTTGAAGTTGGGAGAAGGATTGTTAGATCGTTCGG
>CAZZBY010000189.1:0-2400 GCA_964652635.1 uncultured Candidatus Marinamargulisbacteria bacterium
CGACGATATTGTTAGGAGTTGCGCCTGCTTTGATTAATAGGTCGATTGTGGCGGGTGCAGCTGCACCTGCGCCGTTGAAAACGATGTGGATGTCTTTAATATTTTTTTTGACGATTTTAAGTGCATTTTTGAGACCCGCTAAGACGACGATGGCGGTACCGTGTTGGTCGTCGTGCATGATGGGGATGTCGAGTTCCTTGATTAGGCGGCGTTCTACTTCGAAGCAGCGTGGAGCGGCGATGTCTTCGAGGTTGATGCCTCCGAAGCCTGGGGCAATGGCCTTGACGATTTTAATAATTTCTTCGGTATCTTGGGTGTCTAGGACGATGGGGACAGAGTCTAGGTCTGCAAACTCTTTGAATAGTGCGGCTTTACCTTCCATGACGGGAAGGGCGGCTTCTGGCCCGATATTACCGAGGCCAAGGACGGCGGATCCATCGGAGACGACTGCGATGGTGCGGCCTTTCATGGTGAGGGCCATGGCTTCTTTTTTATCTTTGGCAATTTTGGTAGAGACGGCGGCTACTCCTGGAGTATAGGCGAGGGAGAGGTCATGGATGGTTCGGAGTGGAACGAGAGATGTGGTTTGGATTTTACCTTGATGCTTTTTATGCATTGCAATTGAGAGCGCTGCGAAATTTTTCTTTTTTTCTTTTCTAGGCTTTGGCGATGCTGCTTTTTTTGTCATTGCTCTATTCTCCATCATTTGAAAACGTTTGGTTTCTATTGTAGTCTGTGGGGTTTTATTTTGGAATGGGGCATTGATCTTGTTTTGTAATCAACCACTATCCCCTGGAAGGTACACTGTATCTGAGTTTCACCATTGGGGGTTACAATGCCATGAAATTTTTCAAAAATAATGTCGATAATGTGTATCCAATTAATAATTCTCTGAAGGGCTATGATGTACTCCACAATTTTCTCGTTATCAGTTCATTCACCACCTGAGCTACACCCTACTCAACTTCATTTGCGTACGATTGCATCTGCCCTTAATTTTCTATGGGGGTCTGGTGACTCTCAAGTTTTGCGTACTCAAGTACCAAACTGCATTACCGCTCTCACACAATTCCCTTCTAGTTCACATAAGGATTTTGAGTCCAATTGGGACCAGCTCACAGCATTTTTTGTTGATGTATCCAAAAAAGTAGGTATTTCTGAAGATGGCCGCTCAGCAATAGCTGCGAGATTAAATGGTCAACATTTAGGAGTTCCGTATAAAAATACATCTGATTTTGTAACTAGTTGCGCTAATCTTGCCTTTTTTATTCATACTGCACTCCACAATAATAAAACTGAAGACGTCAAAAAAGCCTTAATGATTTATCCCCTCCGAAGCAATGGGGCTTGTGTTGGCGGTGAAATTGTATCTATTAAATCGGCTGTCTCGGTTCTTGCAACTCCCATTGTAAGACTTGCCTTTGAGTTTCTGAATACGCACTCGCTATTCGTCGATCACTGCTCTGTCGATATAGGAGCACAAATTCATGTCCTTCCGGCACTTATGATTCTCATCGGTGCAGATCGACAACATGTCACAAAAGTAGATCCTCACGCCTACGTTCAACTGTCCAAATTACCTCAAGATCAACTTGCAGATATTCTTCATCAATTTAAAATGATGCTTGCCGATGAATTTTCGAAAGCATATTCCGAGCTCACCTCAATACTTTCCAAATACACACTCAGTGAAGATGATCGAGTATTATGCGAATCTAATATCATTTACCAACTTATCCTAGATCATGATGCACAATGCCAAGGAATCGGTGTCGTCACACTGTTTGATGCAAGCGGCGAAAAGAAAAATCCCGCTTTATCCGAGGCTTGCCTGAAAGAAATCTATGCTCAATGGCGTCTCACCTCTCCGGATACTTGTCTTATTGATGAAGAAACATTTATTCTGACAAGCTATGACAACCTACTTTTAATCGAAGCGATGCCCGAAAATATTAAAGAAATCATCAGAATGAGGCCTTTTTTTTACCCCATTAAACCTGATGGTACTACTCCTGGTGCACAAACTGCATTAGATCAATTTTGCAACACTTATCTTTTTTCTCCGTTAGTCACTCATGCACAGATATTTCTTTCCCCTAAGGAAATCCTTGAACTTGACACTGCAGGACGGACACGGTGGCTAACATTGTTTTCCGATACTCTTAAAGAGCATTCGAAATTAACTTCTCTCCAAATGGAACTTTTACTAGACTTAGTTGCTTTCTTTTTTGAAGGCGCAAAAGGTAATGATCCGGATTTTCGTATTGCACTTGCCAAAATATATGGACCTCATCATGCGTTAATTAAGGCAAATTTTGGCAGCTCTGAACCTAAAATTGGCTCTCCCAATGAGTTTATTCGATCCAAATTAGAGTTAATTGATCATTTAGTCGATACACT
>CAZZBY010000190.1:0-2379 GCA_964652635.1 uncultured Candidatus Marinamargulisbacteria bacterium
TGGTGTTGTGAATTATCACTTTTTAAATGTGCCGGACCCGATTGCGGTTGGTGTGGATTCGGTGGGGCCGTCGATTTCGTGGTTGAGGCCATTGATTAAGTTGGGGGCCTTGGCCGGTCTTAATTCGGTGATTTTAGTAATGCTATTGGGGCAGTCTCGGATTTTGTATGCGATGTCAAAGGATGGGTATTTGCCTCAGATATTTGCTAAGGTGCATCATCGGTATCATACGCCGTATATTAATACGATTATTTTGGGTGTGTTCGGCATGGTGATTTCGGGGATTTTTCCGATTGGGATTTTGGGTGAATTGGTGTCCATTGGAACATTGTTTGCTTTTGCAATTGTGTGTCTTTCGGTGTGGATTTTGCGTTGGTCTAAGCCAGATGTGCCTCGGCATTTTAGGACGCCGTGGGTACCATTGATTCCGATTATTGGGGCTTTGTCTGCGATTTTGCAGATGTTGTCTTTGCCACCGGATACCTGGATTAGATTAGTTGTGTGGATGTCGATTGGTCTTGTGATTTATTATTGGTATGGACGGCATCGGGTTAACGAGCCAACCTAAACATTTCGAGGATGGTTTTGAGGGCTTTGCGTTGCGTCTCTTCATCGATTGAGATGATATCCTCAGACTTTGGTTGAGTAAGGACTCGTTTAATATCCTCTAGTGTATTGGATTTCATGTATTTACACATCGTGCAGGTGCCAACGAAGGTTTTGTTTGGAACTTCGGATTGAAGTCTATTTGTTAAGCCACATTCTGTTAATAGGAAAAATGTGGATTTTGGGGATTGTTTCACGTGAGTCACCATTTGGGAGGTACTTCCGACATAATCTGAGTGCTTGAGAACACCGGAATTGCATTCGGGGTGGCTTAGGACTTCGACGCCAGGATATTGCACCCTTAAAAATTCAAT
Organism: uncultured Candidatus Marinamargulisbacteria bacterium; assembly: GCA_964652635.1. Lineage (GTDB taxonomy): Bacteria > Margulisbacteria > Marinamargulisbacteria > SXXA01 > SICP01 > CAMCZW01. The sequence continues at coordinate 921 of CAZZBY010000190.1, forward strand.
CATTTCGGTATCGTAGTCTTCGTGGACGTAGCAGGTACCATCCCAGTATTGAATATCCTTTTTAATCCCTTTTTTGGCTAAGTCATCGATGATATTTTGGGCCATTAATTTATCGGGTAGAAAATAAATTTTGTCATTGGGGATGGTTTCGACAATTTTATAGACATTGGATGACGTGACGCAGACATCACACTGGGCTTTGACTGTGGCAGAGGTGTTGATATAGCAGACAAATGTATACTCTGGGTATTGAGCCTTGAGGGCTTTGACATCGTCGGCTGTAATGGAATCTGCGAGGGAACAGCCATTGTTTTGTCCGGGGATGAGGACGGTTTTGGTGGGATTGAGTAATTTGGCAGTGTCAGCCATAAATCGGACGGCAGCAAATACGATGGTATCGGCGGTAGTGTCCTGGGCTTTTTTACTGAGTTCGTAGGAATCCCCTACTGCGTCGGCGACCCCATAAATAATTTCGGGACTGACATAGGAGTGGGCCAAAATGATGGCGTTTTTTTCTTTTTTTAGTTGGTTAATTTCATCGACGATGGGGGCAATTTTTTGGCACTTTTCTTGCGTGAATAGGCAGATATTAGCACCGACTTTGATATTTTTTAACTTCTCATATAATTGATCTGCAGTGGTATTGGACATTGGTTAATTTCCATCATTTCCGATTGCCCCGACTGGGCAGGCTTGCATTGCTAATTCGCAGGCCTCGATTTCGGCTTCGGTCTTGGGTTGGGTAGAGACGATGGCATGATCATTGTTTTGGACCAGCTTAAAATGCTTTCTGGCGAGGCCGAAACAGGTGTCACAGGCAATGCAGTCGGTATCTACGTAATACTTTCCCTCAGCGTTATCTGGATAGCGGTCTTTTTTATTGGCCATGGAATAGAGGGTATCCAACTGTCTTTGTAGCGTCAAGGGAGGAAAAGTCTTTTTATTTTCCCGTTCGGTAAAAAAATTGAATTTTTTAATTGAATGTGTTATTTTTTTACTGATCGGGAATAATATATGGATATGAGCACTTATAACGATACTATTTTCCCGAACGGGAAAGTCATAGATACCCCCGTAAAGCTGGGTCAGATTATTCGTGAGACTCGGAAGCGACTGGGCTTGAGACAAGTCGAAACTGCGGCGTTATGTAATGTCGGTGTTCGTTTTTTATCTGAACTTGAGAATGGGAAACCGACAATTTCGTTATCCAAAGTACTTAATATTCTTAAGGGGTTAGGGTTATTGGTTGTCATCACACCTAAATCGGCTCATGTCTAATATTTTGTACGTATTTTGGGAAAAAGAATTGGTTGGCGAATTGCGGAAGTATCATTCGGAGTGGCTTTTTCAGTATCACTCTGCGTGGATTGAGGCTGCCAAATCTGCTATTTCGGTCTCATTGCCACTACAAGAGCAACCTCATCATGGAGATTATGTCCGATTTTTCTTTTCTAATTTT
>CAZZBY010000191.1:0-2354 GCA_964652635.1 uncultured Candidatus Marinamargulisbacteria bacterium
AATAGGACATAATCGCCGGGAAATAAGAGTAGGACATAATCGCTGTGCTAATACACCTTCACCTTAAATACTTATCTTTTAAGCAAATTGACCGATAAAAATTGAGCAACACTTTGACCCGAGGATTTTTTGCATAATATTTACAAGATATTATTCGCGCCTTATTTAAATTGGTCTTACATCGATAAGGCCCTCAAAATAAAAGTGCGAGTCATCGAAAGACCTGCTTTTTGTCTAGAAGAGGCCGAACTTAAAGTGCTCAGTGAAGACCTCAAGCGTATCGTTAAGAAATCCATTCCCAAAGAGAATTTAGACTATGGAATTTTCTCGAGCTCAAGCTCGGCTTTTGAATCGAGCATCATCACCATCATTTATAAAGTCGAAGACAACACTCCCATCGCCTTTAACTCTTTGTCATGGATCAACTTAAAGCTGCGAGGAAAAGAAGAGGATCTGCTCCATCTTGGTTTGGTGGTCATCGATCCCGATGTACGCGAAGGAGGCCTTTCATGGATTCTCTATGGGTTGACGACCATCATGCTTTTTGTGCGAAAAAAATTAAAACCCATTTGGATAAGTAACGTCACTCAAGTGCCGGCCATCATCGGAAAAGTTTCCCAATCCTTCGATCGCGTCTACCCGACTCCAACAAATATCGGCCAGCCGCCCTTTGTTCACCAATGGCTGGTCCGGCAAATTATCGAATCCAAACGCTACGTCTTCGGCGTGGGGCCAGATGCGGAATTTGATTATGAAAAATTTATTATTAAAAATTCTTATACCGGTGGCTCCGATCATCTCAAGAAAAAATTTACGGAGGCCCAGCCCCATAGAGAAGCCGCCTACAACGATTTCTGCCAGAATCATCTCGACTACGATCGCGGGGACGATTTTATCCAAATCGGGCAGATTAACCTCAACATGACGAGAAATTTTCTACTCAAAACGGTTCCAAAAAAATCTGTTTTGAGTATTGCCGTTTCGCTTTTTTTTTTTCACTTCAATCTATTTTTTCACCGGTTTTATTGTGGCTTGATCAAAAGCATAAGTACGGTGACTTGAGGCCATGGAAAAAATGAACTATCAACACACCTTTCAGCGCAACATTGGTTTTGTCGACGAAGCCGAACAACAAAAGATTAAAGCTCAAAAAGTTTTCGTCGTCGGCGTAGGCGGCATGGGCGGAGCGGCCGTCATGAATCTTGCCCGAATGGGATACATCCATTTGGGGATTGCCGATATCGATGTCTTTGAGGAATCAAATATCAACCGCCAGCTCTTTTGTAATCTGGACTACGTCGGCATGGATAAGGCCCTCGCTTCCATTGAGCAGTTAAAAAAAGTTAACTCCGATATTGAGATTAAAAACTGGGGCCACGATTGGCTTACAAAACTTAGTGAAATTTGCAGCGAGTACAATATCATCATCAATGGATGTGACGATATCGTGGCAAGTAACCTTCTCTACAATGCTGCAAAGAAATCGGGAAGCACAGTGGTGGATGCCTACACCGCTTCGGTCCCTTCCGTTTATGTGACTCGAGCTATTGATCCAACACCTCTCATGAGATGGACTGGTAAAACGCAAATTACTAATTCTGAGACCACTCTTCTTCAGGAATACAAGACTAGAGAGACGGAATACGTCATGACAAATTCTAATTCTCTCGCCCACATTCATTTGGAGATTGCGATTGAAATGGTTTCGGGGAAGCGATCGAGAATGTCCCTTGCTCCCATGGTTATTGGGACTGGGTGCTTGATGGCCTACCAGGTATTGTTTTTGACCATTAACAAGAAAGTCACAAATTATCATGGATACTTTCTGGACCCCTATGGAAAAGTCACCAAAAAAGGCTTTGGCCCTTTATACCTATTGAAAAAATTACTCGTAAAACATTACCTAAAAAAATGGCTGAGTGAATGACAACATCATTTTCACAAACCTTTGATGGTGTCATAAATATTATCACGGCGATTGCCTTGATTTATTATGCTGTCTTCATGAACATCGTTGAAAAAAATGGTGGCTTAAGAAAACGGCTTCTCTTTCTTCTTTCACTCCTGGCCACCCTCTGTCTGGTGAGGGGAGTTAACTACATCCTGGACATGGGGCCCGCTGTTGAAGTGTTCGTGCTCATCGTCTCATCGGCCATTCCACTGGCTTTATTTCTTTTGGTCGAACTCATGATGAGACGGCATCTGCCACTGCCAATGAAATTATTCTCTGGGCTCTCGAGTGTGCTGCTCATCCTGGCGTTTTTAATCTTTGGCCAGACTCAGTATTCGCTTGTGGCTTTAATGTCCGTCTACGTTTTAACCCTTATTTCTATTCTCATCGTGCTTTTATCATG
>CAZZBY010000192.1:0-2349 GCA_964652635.1 uncultured Candidatus Marinamargulisbacteria bacterium
CATGAGTATTCACCGTCGCTTGTGTGGCCAACACCACTACACGGTTAAAACACCCGTCCATTAGCTCAGATACAGAGGTCACAATCCCTGTCACAGGCAACCGATAGTCCTCCCGGATTCGGTCCAAAAATTGGCTACACGATGTATTACACGCCATAATCAAGTGATCTACACCCTGATCAATCAAAAACTCAATAATACTCCGATTGATCTCCCATAACTCCTCAGACGATCTGCCCCCATAAGGTGCGCGTGCACTATCCCCGACATAGGTATACCGACATCCAGGAAATACATTGACAACACGTCGAAGCACAGTCAATCCACCTATTCCAGAATCAAATAAGCCAAAATGCATTGCCATTCTCCAATTCTACAGTTCCACGTGAAACAATGACAGGTATAAAAAAAGGGATTGTTGCGAAATACCCCTGACATAAGTCAACAAAACCGCCTAAAGTACCTTAAAAAGGGTAAAGTATAAAAGCCTCATCGTAAACAAACTATCAGGGAAGCGGAGTCAAAAACATAACCAATACAGTTAACTACAAAGAAACCTTCAAAGTTCTCCCTTTTAAGGCACTTTAAATTATTTCTTTTTGTTCGCTTTCATGCGCTTACCATACTTTTTATACTTATGTTTACGCATTTTCTTACGGCGTTTTTTAATTAAACTACCCAACGCAAGCCTCCGTTAAATATATGTTGCCTCAATTCTAGGGACACAACAAGGAAACCGTACTATATCACGCTCCGAACTTCCTCTCAACCCGACAAAATGAACAGATTTCACCCTCAGTAAAAACCGAAAAACAAGATCGACAAATTAACATGCCATCTTTCAGTTTTAATTCATTCATCACCCTCAACTTTTCAGAGGATTTTCGCAAGTCCGGCAACCCATTCCCTAGCTCAGACTGGGGGTGATCATCCCTCACCTTAGGTGAAAAAATAACCTTCAATCTAAAAATCTTAAACTTCTTTCCATAGGCTTTCGATACCTCATTAATCCGATTCAGCACATCTTGTTGATAAAAAGCCACTTCATTCACCCACATCTGATTGGACGATTCCAGTAATAAAATCCCATTTTTAAAATAGGCCACTCTTAAATCTAACGCCAATTTACCCGCCATCTCAACCCAATGAGCCTCAATAAATCGTGTAATTCGATACGAAATAAAAAAATCCTGATACCCTTTTTGCTCCGCTAAAATTGAAGACAAGTTATCCATTAATCGCCATCCGTCCTAACTCCATCCGATATACCAACAAATCATCAATTAAAGTCCGATCTTCATCAAGAACCGTAGTATATACCACTTGAACATGGGTCGAAAAATCCATCATTAACGACTTTTTTTTAGAAAGATCTAATTCAGAAAATGCATCATCCAACAACAAAACCGATGTCCGCTGATGCTGAGTTTTCAACAACAACAATTGAGAAAAAGACAAAAGTAAAGCAAATAACCGCGTCATCCCTCGCGAATAATACCCTACCATCGGCATATCTCCCACTTTAACTACAAAATCATCCCGATGAGGTCCATACAATGCCTGCTTCACCCTCACTTCTCTATCCCGATTCGCCGTTAACACCGACAACAACTCTGCAGAATAAGCATCCACACCCACACCATCACCGATACCGCACAAAGAATACACGATGGTAATCATTTGACCTTGATCCGGAAAATACGATGGCAAATACCCCAACACAATCTCCATCATCAACGAAATTGCTCTCATCCGATACTTCACAATCTCAGCACCATTCTCTGCCAACTGCCGGTTAAGCAAATCCAACATCACCATATCTACAGGAAATAACGTTAATAGCGCATTTTTCTGCTTCAAAACCGCCTGGTATCGACGATCTATCCCACTAAAATCCGCAAAATAATGCTCACAAAATAAATCCAAAAAATCACGGCGAAATGACGGGGATTCCTGAAACAACCACAACACATCCGCCGACCAATACTGAACCGCCATAGATGCCACTACTGATCGATGACTTTTCACTAATTCTCCAGACCACTGAATCCGTTTCGCCCCATCCCTAAGTAAATCAATATACAGTTTCCTATCCCCTTCCAACCCCACAGCAGACAATCCTAATTGCGAGTTTGGCAACGACATACCAATCATCATATCTAATGGTACCCGAAACGGAGATTTCCCTGTCATCAAAAAATAAATAGCCTCTAAAAAGTTCGTCTTCCCCTGATTATTAGGTCCTACCACTACCGTCACTCTAGGATGAAGAACAACCACCTGCTCTACTAGATTTCGATGTCCCTTCGTCCATACTTTATTAACCATAGTCTAACCAATCACCTAGCA
>CAZZBY010000193.1:0-2346 GCA_964652635.1 uncultured Candidatus Marinamargulisbacteria bacterium
ATTGCCAAAACTCTTGAAGTGCTTGGAGTTACGGATGATCTTGACTACATTAAACTCTTTACCCTCTTATTTGAGCATGATGATGCAAAATTTCTTACCGCCATTGATCGTCTTCCCCAAACCGTTGTTGTTGAGGATTCTCGGCCCACCGCCCTTCCTGAATACCGAAAATCTATGGATGTTCCCTTATTTGATCCGTCTATCCCCCACGCTACCAGTGACATTTCACGTGTTAGTCGACTCTCGGATCTGGTAATGACTGGATTTCACGATTATATGCAAAGTCGTTTTTACACTGTTAATCATGAGGTCATCGATATGCCTGAGGCATTTTCATACTTAGTCCGCTTTCATTCCCTGTATATGCACCACCACCATCTTGCCTTAAGGGCACATACCAGCTTGATCGATTATCTCTTACTTCCACTTTTACGCTTATTTCAGGGGTGCGATTTGTATTCGAAAGATGTTCCTACAGGTGATGATTTTATGACTTTCTTAACTAAGACATGCCCCATTGTAGAAACAGGATATGCGAAGATACTCAGAACTCAGAATATATTATCTACTCGTGTTAAATTTTCTGCGATCAATCCGTTACATGACGTCTAAAATGGGACTGTTGCGAAATGCCCCAGATGTGCAATTTATTGCAATGCACAGACTGTCTTGGAGGCAGAGCTTCTGTTATGTCGATGACGCTAGCGAAGGTGATTTTTTTATTAAAACCAGTTACCTCTCTATTCCCAACATCTCGGTAATGATTGCCATCCGAACAAATAACCCTAGTCGCGCTTGTTCAAAATACTTCGCGGTGGGGTGACAATCTACTTCTTCAGCAATTTCATTGAGCCTTGGTAGCGGGTGGAGAACTGTGAGTGTTGATTTTGCGTTAGTCAGATGATGGGTTTCTAGGCGGTACTGGTCTTTGACGGCTAAATAGCTTTCCTTGGATTCGAAACGCTCGGCTTGGACTCGAGTCATATAGAGAACATCAAGGTTGGGGATGGCGTCCTGAAGAGATTCGATTTCGATCACTTGGTGGCCGCATTTCTTTAACCAATTGACAGAATCTGTGCTCATTTTTAGCGTGGGATGGGAGATAAGATAAAAGGTTTGTCGTTTAAAAAAAGTTAGGAGTTGAATGAGAGATTTAACGGTTCGGCTAAATTTGAGGTCACCTACGATGCCAATGGATAATTCATCTAAGCGGTGATGAAGGTGATTAATTGTGTAAATGTCGAGTAGAGATTGAGACGGATGTTGATGGGGGCCATCGCCTGCGTTGATGACGGGGATGGTCACATATTTGGCAAAGTCGTCAGCACTATTTTCTTGAGGGTGCCGGATTACTGCGATGTCGCAGTACCCGCTCATGATACGTCCAGTGTCGGACAGGGTTTCGCCTTTTTTCATGGAGGAGGCTTCTCCGCTTTCAAGGGTGATGATACTGCCGCCTAACTTTAACATCGCGGCCTCAAAGGCAAATCGAGTTCTGGTGCTGGGTTCAAAAAAGAGGCTGGCGAGGATTTTTCCTTTGGCCATTTCTAAAATGGATGGGGACATGGTGTGGTGAAAAAAAGCAGCTTTATCGCAAATAAGCTTAAGATCGACTTCAGTTACTTGATGTGCAGATAGTAGGTGGCGAAAGGATAGCATGATTGGACATCATACTTGAGATTAAGCCTCTTTCCAATCTTTTGGCCTTGAATTTTGAGATTTCCTTGACTAGTTTAAAATCCCTCCCCTATGATCAAAGTGATGTTTTGATAATTTTTTGACCTAGTTGATGGGCAGGAGGCCTTTTAAAATGATTGGACTGGCAGAGTATATATGGTTAGACGGTGCAAAACCAACGGCACTCCTTCGGAGTAAGGCCAGGGTGGTTTCGACTTCGGATCAAGTGTCTCTTTCTGATTTTCCAGAATGGGGGTTTGATGGGTCTTCCACATACCAGGCCCCTGGAGATATGTCGGATTTGGTGCTTACCCCTTCCTACTTTGTTTCTGACCCACTTCGAGGCCATGGCAATTATTTAGTATTGTGTGAAGTGTTTAATGCGGATGGAACGCCTCATACTACCAATACACGTGCCCTCTTGCGAGACGTATTAGCTGCTGGGGGTCAAAATTTGGATCCCTGGGGTGGCTTTGAGCAAGAATATACGCTATTTCAAGATGGCTTCCCATTAGGGTTTACCAAAACTAGCGAACCCGCTCCTCAAGGCCCTTACTATTGTGGTGTTGGTGCAACCCGTATTTTTGGCCGAGATGTGGTTGAAGATCATGCTGAGGCCTGTATTGCTGCTGGAATCAATATCTATGGGATTAATGCCGAAGTTATGCC
>CAZZBY010000194.1:0-2343 GCA_964652635.1 uncultured Candidatus Marinamargulisbacteria bacterium
ACAGGGAAACACCTTATATTGCAAGGACAAGCAGGGAAAATTCCACTTTAAAGTTATAGGTTCCGAGGATAAAGAAGCAAAAGTCGTGAGAGTAGATGATTCTGGAACACCGACCCATGACGTACTTAATATCCGGGATGAAGATCACAACGGCACCGAAATTGAACTTTTAATCCGAAACCAATTGATCAAGACTGGCATCGAAACCGAAAACATGGTTTGGCTCTTAAGAGATTGTCATAGCCAAGAGTTATCCATAGTTCTGCCAAGGCTGGGGTTATCATTTACACTAGTCAATCAAGACGGACGGTATCAGATCAATTCTAACGAACATCCTGGCTATCATCTCCGCACTCAAGATCGGTCTAAACATATCCCCGGGCTACAAACCCAGCTTCGTTTAGTAAGGGATGATGATGGACAAGAAGTCGTACTAATCCCTTATTGTGATATTTTGAAATCAAGCTATTCGGTGCTGACGACCTCGATTCAATTAAATCCAGATCAGCCGATACAAGATGGGCAAAAGTATGGCCTTTTTCCAATTTCTCCGCTAGGAGAACTCAGCATCCCATTTGGTAATATCGAGAATACCCTCTTTTTAGCACTCTTGTATTGCCGAACCAAACAGTATGCCCAGGCCTCCATATTACTCGATCAGTGTTTCACGACAGATGAACAGTTATCCGACCGCTCCTCCCATATCCTGAGGCAATTTACAGAGTTGGATCTGCCGGATAGGCATCCCTATGCAGTCGCCATTAAAGAAAAAGCCAAGCATCTTACTTCAAAAAAAGGACGAACTGACGCCAAAGAAATTGCGGGTGCCCAGGAATTTACTCCGCTGTACATGAAAAAAAGTACAGTAGGAGCCTTATATCCTGACACAGGGATGGCACTCCCTGACACATTATTAGATGACCATAAGGCAGCACGAGTAAGATTACAGTCTTGTTTTTCAGCTCGAACTATTAAACCATCATCTGCGACAACACTGTTTAGGCCAAGCCGTCACGATGATATGGATAAATTTATGGACTTAGAATTTACAGAATACCGTCTGCATCAGTCTGACCTCAGTGAATTTAAAACCGCATGTCGTCAAGAGCTAGACAAAGTGACGTCTGAGTTTCAGAAATTAAGTGCAGAGATTAGGGACAAATTAGATCATGATCAAACTGACTGTCCTGCACAGGCACTCGGTGAACACCATGTGCAGCATCTCCATCGGCTAACTCAGTTTCATCTGCCAATGAACTGGACAACCTTATTTCACTTAGCATCAATGGGAAATTTGATGGCCTATCGTCGACAGTTACCGTTTTTATCAGAAACCGATTGCCAACAGCTCCATCAGGATCTGATCCGACTCAAATCCAGTCTCATTTTACGGGATCAACTCACGCGCACACTTCATGCTACCGAACCCCAGAGTGCAGCCGAAATCATCCACGCCCCAATCCATCATCAATCTCCCCTCCTAACTCTCATTCTCGAGCTTGAGCAGTCAAGAGGGTTTACGCTAAGAGCCCCCCAAATGCAGCTCATCCAGGACTTAACAGGTGCAACGCACGATCAATTTTTTCAACTCACAATGGGAGGTGGGAAAACCCTGGCCTGTGTGGCGACTGCAATGCACCATTTAGACGGGAAAACTCCCGTCGTTGTCATGACGCCATCTAGTTTAAAACCTCAAACGATGGGCGAATTTAGGAAAAGTTTTGCACGTCTAGGGCGAAGTGTCGTTCAACTGAATTTAGACTATTTTGAAACCATATCCCAAGTCGGTCAACTCACAGACGAAGTCATGATTCAACTGGCCATGCTCGACAATGCCATCACCCAAGGCTGGCCAGTATTTTGCCCCCCAGAAACCTATCAATTATTTTTGGTAACACAAGCTGCTTATCAAAAAGTATGGGTAGAAGCCGGTCAAACTCCAGGTCATCCAGTCGCGATGCTATGCAATGCTCTTAAACAACTCGAAGACTTTTTTGCAAATGCAATCATGATTAGTGATGAAGCAGACACCCATTTTGACCCCAGCAAGGAATTTATCCGGAGCGAAGGTCCACTGCAACACCTTCCCCAGAACCGACTTCATTTTCCAATCAAATTCTCATCCCTATTATCCGAGTTTTCATCCCTACATACTGGAGATGAAGGCCTAAAAGTGCTATATGACAGCAAAGGACGATTTTTGGCACTGGAGTTTATTGGAGATCGAGGAGCCCAACTAAAAGTAGACTGTAGCCGATTTATCGTCACAAAAGTAATGTCCGAGGTTAAGGACCTCTCCACCCAAGACCAAAGGATAATAGAGTTATTTTTAACCCACCAATT
>CAZZBY010000195.1:0-2313 GCA_964652635.1 uncultured Candidatus Marinamargulisbacteria bacterium
GAAAAAATAGACTTCTCCGTGTTCAATTCAATTCGGCACAATTCACCGACAGAAACCCCTTGAAGTTGAGCTTCAACCACCAGACCTACCACCCGCACAACTTTACCGACGATTTTTAACAAGTCAGCCTTATCAATAGCTTGAATATACTGGGGAAGATTAATGATGGACATAAAAAAGAACCCTAAATCCCATCGAAAGAAAAATCATCTTCATCATCATCATCATCATCAAATCCGAGAAATTCGGTTTCCTCTTCTTTCTCGTCGTGATTTTTTTCTATAATATCATCTTCGAGTGCATCCCCATGATCTTGCTCTTCTTCAAGAGTCTGTTCATGTTCAGGAGTAGGGGTAATCGTAGGGGAGATCACAGACGAGCCAGATTTCGGATGAAGGTGATGTTCCTCTTCTTCATAGGCCGCCTGAAGGGCTTTTTCAATACTAAACAGTTTGGATTTAATGGAAGAGTCAATATAGCCGAGCTTTGTTTCAATAATACACCCACCTTGCTCAACCCGATCGTCATCCTGAATGATGAGTTCTTTAATATCTTGAGAGTAATGATCTAGCCAATCACGATGGTCTTTTAGCCAGACGCTATCACTAGGATTCACTCGAATAATCACCTTGTTTTTATCGGTAATACGACGAAGTGCATCATCAACAATATCCCGAATAATCGCAGGGGACAGGGTAAGTTGGGTACTAATCATTCGTTCTGCTGCATGAACAGCAATGGCAATAATGTCTCCCTTGGCTGCCTCCGCCAATCCAGTACTTTGGGCGTTTAAATCCCGAAATAGGGTAACAAAGGACGATGCATGAGTCGCTAACTGAGAGTTCAACTCCTGCTGTGCTTTCTGAAGCCCCGCCTCATATCCGGCTTGAACACGATTGGCATATTCAGCATCGAGCTGTGCTTGAAACTGAGCTTTTCGGGTAGCCAGCTCATGATCCACTTGCTGGAGAGCCCGAGAACGGTAATCCGACAAATCAGAATCTAAACGAGACCGTTCCTGATCAAAGCTAGGAAAGGATTCCGTCTGAGGAGCTGATCTCGGACTATCAGTGGCATCAAAAGGAGGTGCAGAAGAAATAGGCGGGAAAAAATCAACCGGAAGGGGGGGAGGGGTAAAAGCTTGAAGGGGGGCTAATACTACTTTTTTTCGAGACGACGAAAACCCTCGAATGACACGAGCGTACGGTCGGCGTCCTCCAGAAATTGGAAAATCAGAATCTTTGAACAGAACCATGGGGACATTATACAATACCAATACAATGTTGCCCTATCCAAAATTTGACCCAGTATTAATCTCTATAGGACCTCTCTCCATCCGATGGTATGGTATCGCCTATATTGCAGGGGCCATCCTCGGTATGAGGTGGGTATTTACGGACCTAAAAAAAATAGGAGTGTCTCAAGACCAAGCTCTAAATTGGATGTCATGGCTAATGATTGGCGTGGTTTTGGGGGGGCGACTAGGATATATCCTATTTTATGGGGGAAACTATTACCTTCAAAATCCTACTGAAATCCTCGCCGTGTGGAGGGGCGGGATGTCCTATCACGGAGGAGCCATCGGGGCGATGTTCGCGACAATACTATTTGCAAAATGTCACACAAAACCACATTGGGCACTGTTAGATCAACTTGGAATTGGGTCGACATTTGGGATTTTTTTTGGCCGGATTGCCAATTTCATTAACGGGGAATTAGTGGGGCGAGTCACAACAGTTCCTTGGGCAATGATATTTCCGCATGAGGGGGGATTGCCGAGACATCCTTCTCAACTCTACGAAGCATTTTGTGAAGGGATGGGGGTATTACTGATACTCACAGTCCTCAAAAAAACAAATAAGCTCAACCATGGTCAATTATTTGGCGCATATCTCATCGGATACGGTATATGCCGCTGTATATTAGAATATTTTAGGCAACCCGACCCGCAAGTAGGATTTATCATCGGGACGATCACGATGGGGCAAGCTCTATCTGGAATCATGATTTTGCTAGGGGCTGGAATAATCCTATACCGACGAGGGCGGCGAGAATTTATAATTTAGTGACCTGACAAAAAACGTTCAGCGTCTAATGCGGCCATACAGCCCGTCCCAGCGGATGTAATCGCTTGGCGATACACATGATCTTGAACATCTCCAGCGGCAAACACGCCCTCTACCGATGTCTTGGTCGTCCCAGCTTGAGTCTGAATATACCCCCCATCGTCCAAGCATAACTGGCCATTCAAAAAAGCCGTATTTGGCGTATGTCCAATCGCATAAAACAACCCACTGGCATCGATGGTGGAAT
>CAZZBY010000196.1:0-2293 GCA_964652635.1 uncultured Candidatus Marinamargulisbacteria bacterium
AAATTGTTTATTATAAAAATGAATTGTTTTAATAATATTAATCGATTATTCTAATATGTATGAGTTTAACGTTACGGCAAATTGAAGTGTTTGTATCGATTGCTACCCATGGGACGATGACTGAGGCGGCAAAGGTGTTACATATGTCACAATCGGCATGTAGTGTTGCACTGTCTGAATTTGAGCGTCAGTTGAACGGGGCTGTCTTTGATCGGCGTGGAAAATCTTTGATCATTAATGAGAGAGGACGTCTTATTTTGGCCAATTCGATTAATGTTTTAACTCAAATTAGTGAAATTGAATATTGCTTGACTCGAGCGGATGCTCAATTGGTGTCGGGACATGTGCAATTGGTGGCCAGTTCGACGATTGGGAATTATGTGCTACCTGCGATGATTGGGCAGTTTTTGTCTACCTATGCGTCAGTGACAATGGCACTGAAAGTTGAAAATACGGAACGGGTGATTCGAGATGTCTTGAGTTATGAAGCGGATATTGGTTTTATTGAAGGGACATGTGTTAATTCAGAAATAGAGGTGATTCCGTGGAAACGGGACGAATTGGTCATGATTGTGGCCCCAACACATTCGCTTTCAACACGAGCTTGTGTAACGGTGGCTGATTTAAGTTCTGTTCCATGGATTTTGCGGGAATCAGGATCGGGGACTCGAGAAATATTTGAAGAAGCGATGAAAGTGAAAGTGACTCCATTTTTAGAGTTAGGGCACACAGAGGCGATTAAGCAAGCGGTTCAAGCAGGGATTGGAGTGAGTTGCTTATCTCGGGCTGCTGTTTTTGATGAAATTGCTGCGAAGCAGTTGGTTGAAATTAAGGTGGAAGGCATTGATTTGAGGCGTGATTTTTTTATTTTACTTCATCGCCATAAATATCGTGGTGAAGCGGTTAATCGGTTTTTAAGGGAATGGTGTAGTGGGATGGAGCGAGCGTTTTTTCCTGTGATTTAATATCCAGTTTCTGTACTCAGTAAGCGGTGGAGTTGCTGAGTAATTGGACCCGGTTTTCCGTTTCCGATGATGATGTCATCGATTTTGACAACGGGCATGACTTTTCGGATGGAGGAGGTGAGGAAGGCTTCGTCAAAACTGGAGATATCGGCTTTGGGGATATTGCTTTCGATGACTGTGTAGTGATTGGTGATGGCTAAGCGAATCGTGACTTTTCGGGTGATACCGCTGAAGATGAGGCCGTCTGCTTTTGGTGTGAAGATTGTCTTATTTTTGATGAAAAAAATATTGAATACATTTCCTTCGAGGCATTTTTCGGTGGTATCTGGTGATGTAAATAGCGGAAATTGGGCATTATGTTTTTTAATAGCCTCTTCGGCTAAGAAGCCTCCGATGTAATAGGTGAGTTTGATACTCGCGAGGTCACGTTGATAAGGATATGTGGCTAGCGCAACCCCTTTGGTGTAGTACTCTGCTGGTGGTAGTGTGATTGGTGCGACAGTGATATAGAGTTTACTTTCGGTAGTTGAGGGTGTGTATGGGGATTCGGATTTTCCACCGGTTAGGATGATTTTGACACAGACTGGTGCTGATGTGGCGGGGTTTTGTTTCATGGTTTTATCTAGGATGGTTTTGAGCTGTTCTACCGTGAGGGAGGTGTTCATTTTAAGGACTGCGGCATTGTCAATAATGCGATTGCAGTGGTCGATTGCGAATGTGACTTGGCCGTTTACAGCAATCGCAGTCGTAAAGATGCGAAAGCCTCGGATAGACCCGGCAGTGTCCTCGTCGATGGGGATTGCTGCGTTTTGAGTAGGAATAAATTGTCCGTCTGCGTATGAAATCATCTGGGTAGTTTAGCAGAGATTTTTTTTCTTTTCATTATTGCTTAATTAAGCAATTGAGTCGATTGTCTTATTGAGTAGTAGATATTTTAGATATTAAATCATTCGGAATATAGAAGACTATTTTTTTTCCAAGTATCCTTTTTTCTAAAAACCCTCTGTCAGATAATCTCAAAAGATCCTCACGAGCTTCCAATATCTATCAGTTTTTTAATTTCTGATAGATTTCTATCTTATACTTCTAATATCTATCAACTTTATCAATTCTGATAGATTAAAATTTTGTGGAATTTTGATTTGGTGGGCGGTATTGGAATCGAACCAACGACCTTTAACATGTCAAGCTAACGCTCTAACCAACTGAGCTAACCGCCCGATACCAGTCTAATTGGCGCTATGCGGCCAACTGACTCGCCTTAACTACACCGCTACGCCTGAGGGCTTCGCGCTTCGGTAGTCTGCGGCCCCTCACTTGACCCCCTA
>CAZZBY010000197.1:0-2278 GCA_964652635.1 uncultured Candidatus Marinamargulisbacteria bacterium
CTGTTTCTGCTGGTGGTAGTGACAATGTGGATGGTATTGCTGTCCTCTCGTAGTTTACTTTTATTAAATTCTGTTTTTAGCATTTAGGTGTTTTTTCTTGGATGTGTATTTCCTTTGATACAATCTTGTTGTTTTTTATTGTTAATCTAATTCATTTTTGTTTACAATGATTCGATGTTGAAAAAAGTTGAATTTACCGTTCGGGGGCAGTACCGCAGTGTCGTTACGTTGATTGGGATGTCGGGTGTGGGCAAGAGTTCGATTGGTCGTTCCTTGTCCCGGGAATTTAATTATCGCTTTTTGGATACCGATCGCTTGATTGAGCGCCGAAAGAAGCGAGGATTACAAGTATTGGTGGATAGTTTAGGTGATGATGCGTTTATTGCGCTTGAAAGCCAAGCAGTGACTTCGGTTAAGCCTACTTCTCATATGATTATTGCGACCGGAGGGAGTGTGGTGTATTCCCCAAAAGCGATGGGGCATTTGCGGTCATTTTCCTTGGTTGTGTATTTGCATGATGATATTGATCATATTAAAGCTCGGATTTCAAATATGGAGTCCCGTGGCATTGTAGGGCTTAAAAATAAAGGATTTGATGAGGTATTCGCAGAACGAGTATCGTTGTATCAGCACTATTCTGACTTATGCGTCCCCTTATCTCATCCCTTTCACTTGGTGGAGATGACTAAGACTGTCGTAAATCGTTTACAGGAGTACCACCTACATGACATCACAACATAAATCGTTTGCTATTTTATTTTTAATCGTCGCAACGGAACTGATTGGATTTGGCTTAATTATCCCGATATTACCTCAACTGGCCGCTCAGTTTCAGGTGAAGTCAATTTGGCTTGGGGTGTTACTTGCCTCTTATTCTCTGGCACAGTTTATTGCGGCCCCAATTTTGGGAGGTTTGTCGGATGTGTATGGACGTAAGCCGATTTTACTTTTGAGCAAGTTGGGATCTTGTCTGGCTTATGGGGTATTAGCGGTTTCTCATAGTTATACGATGTTTTTGATTGCTCGCTTGATTGATGGATTTACCGGTGGCAATATTTCGACCGCTCGGGCCTATGTTGCGGATATTACGACCTCTGAGACACGTCCCAAGGGAATGGCTGTGATTGGGATTTCGTTTGGAACTGGGTTTATTTTAGGGCCGGCATTGGGTGGATTTTTATATGGTCATTTTGTGGGGCATATGGTTCCGGCTTTGGTGGCGGGTTCACTGTCTCTATTGGCCTTTATTTTGACCTGGGCGTTTTTAGAGGAGCCCTCTAAGCGTGTTCCGGTGGGGAGTAGCCGTTATTTTTTTCAGTTTTCTAGGATTGTGACGAATCCGGTGATTCAGATGATTTGCTTGCTTCAGCTAGTGTATATGACGGTATTTTCTGGATTTGAAACAACTTTCTCGGTGTTTACGTCAACGATGTTTCACTATACGGCTCAACATAATAGTATGTTGTTTATGTATGCCGGATTGCTCGCCTTGGGCGTCCAGGGCATCATTATGCGTAAAACGAGTCCTCGGACTAAGGTGATGGTGGGGTTTGGATTTGTGATTACGGCCATTGGTTTTTTACTATTAGCTGTGTCTCAGTGGCTGTGGGGATTATTGGTGGCTTTAGCTGTCTTTTCGGTTGGGATTGGACTCGTGAATGCATATCTCCCTTCCCTACTCTCTACGCTGTGTAATCAAGACGATAAAGGTAAAGTGATGGGGATTTATGAATCCTTAGGGAGTATGGGTCGTATTTTGGGGCCGACGATTGCGTATATGGGATTAGTGGCCTCAATGGTGGATTTGTATTTAGTGTATGTAGGGATTTTGGCGATTTTAGCCATTGGGGTGTATTGGATTAAGCCGTCTCATGCAGTTTTACCAACACACTCTTCGTAATTCTGTTTCATTTTCGGGGGTTGGTATTCATAGCGGGCATCCCGTTATGCTGGTGTGCAAGCCTGCTCCGGCAGGGCATGGCATTGTTTTTGTGCGTCAAGACTTGGGTGGGGCTAGGGTACCGATGCTCCCCTCCTGTGTGATAGATGTTCAGCGGTATACCTCGCTTCAGTACCATGAGGCTCAAATTGATACCCCAGAGCATTTATTAGCTGCATGTGCAGGATTGGGGCTTACAAATTTATTAATTGACTGTAGTGCCCAGGAAATGCCAATTTTAGATGGTAGTGCTAAGATATTTTGTGAGTCTTTTTTATCGGTGGGAGTGGTACGTCAAGGGCCAATTTCGCCCCTGACAATTACAGAAGTACATCGACT
>CAZZBY010000198.1:0-2262 GCA_964652635.1 uncultured Candidatus Marinamargulisbacteria bacterium
AGCAATCAATTTCTCTAAAAACGGTGCAAAAATAGAAAAATCCTTTTTGGCACGGGCTTCTTGCCAATAGTACTGGGATTGAGAGGTTAAATGCGCCAACTCGGACACAAAATCAACTGGCAAGCAGACGGCTTTTGTCCAATCCCGATAAATGAGGCTTAAAGCTTTTTGCTCCAACAGAGAATAAGTCGAATTCAAGATTCGCCCAGTATCCAAATCCACTTCCATCGCCAAAGCATCTCGAAATGTCACCCCAGTACGCAACCGATGAATTTGCTCAGACACCACCGAAGATTGCAGCGACCTAGCGTCTACAGATCCCGAAGGCATCATCACTTCCTGATCCCAAGAGAGCAAGGCAAAGACGCCATTCAGATGAGCAATTTGAGTTAAAACATCACGTAAACCAGGATTACTAATCATTCCTCTAAATAATACCGAACAGTCGTCACCACTGTCCCCCTACGAAATCTCAACAACGCCTTAATCATAATCGCCGATTGATTATGAAGCAGGTTATGCCACCACTTTTTAGTGACAAATTCAGGGATAACAATCGTAATCATCCCATGGCCTGGACGATGTTTAACTTCATCGATATAGTCAAATACTGGTCGATTAATAGACCTAAATGGAGACTCTAATACCGTCAAGGGAACCGTACATTCCCAGGCTTTCCAAAGATCCTTAAGACGCCGAGTCCCAGCCACATCCAGCTCCACATGTACAGCCTCAACGTGATCAGATAGGCTCTGAGCATACTCAAGCGCAGGATAAGTCACCTTATTAAGAGACGACACCAATACCAATACCGTATGAGTCAATTTTGTTGGTTCATATTTACCAAGTCTCGTCACAGCCAATTGCTTCGCCACCGATAAATAATGGCGTTTAATCACATTAAACATCCCGATAATCACTGGAATCGCAATAAAGACAATCCAAGCTCCTTCATCAAATTTTTCAACTGCAATAATGAAAGTCACAACTCCAGTGATAAATCCACCAAAAGCATTAACCCCTAATCCCCATTTCCAACCTGGATGTTTTAATTTACGGTGATGCTGCATCATCCCAACCTGAGATAAGGTAAAGCAAATAAACACTCCAACGGCATACAAGGGCACCAAAGAGTGGGTATCTCCCCCATACAAAAAAATCAATAGCATTGACAAAATCCCAAGACCAATAATGCTATTATTAAAGACCAAACGATCCCCAATATTCATCAATTGACGTGGCATATACCCATCGTGGGCCAGTAAATTAGTCACACTTGGAAATCCAGCAAATGCCGTATTGGCCGCCAAAACCAACAATGTCATTGTAGAAAATTGGACAATATAATACATCAAAGTATGATCTCCAAAGACAATTCGCGCCACCTGGGAAAGTACAGTTTCATCCGCAACAGGCACAATATGAAAGGTAAAGGCCAAATAAGTAATCCCCAAAAAGATCAAAGATAATAAAGTCCCCATAATGGTCATCGTTGTGTTAGCCCGCTGTGAGGACGGTTCTTCAAAGGATTTCACACCATTGGATACGGCTTCAATTCCTGTCAACCCCGCACATCCATGAGAAAACGCCTTTAAAAACACAAAGACAAAGGCAATCGATCCAAATAATGACGGATCCGAAGAGACCGAAGAGGGGAGGGGTACCCAAGTCATATCTGGCATCAACACCATTTTCCATATCCCAACCCCAATCAAAGACAACATCGTAAGCAGAAACAGGTAAGCCGGCACCGCAAAGGCACGCCCAGACTCCCGTAATCCTCTCAAATTTAAAAACATAATAACAATGGTAAAAAACAAACAAAGTTCTGTTTTATATTCAGGCGTCACTAACCCCGTAGAGATAATTGCAGCCACCCCTGCACTTACGCTCACCGCAACGGTTAAAATATAATCCACAAGTAAAGCCGCCGCCGCAATATGACTTGGTGTTTTGCCCAAATTTTCCTTGGCAATCGTATATGCCCCGCCCCCAGTCGGATATTCCCGAATAATTTGGCGATAGGACATCACCACAATAGCAATTAAAAACGTAATAGCCCCTGCCACCCAAATAGAAATGACACCTGAATACACTGCATAAGTAGAAGCAGACAACGCAAGTAAAATCTCATCCGTCGCATACGCTGTCGAAGAAAGAGCATCTGCAGCAAAAACAGCAAGCCCAGCCGGCACTCTCAATTTTTCAAACTTCTCACGATGAGTCGGAATTGGAGCCCCAAATAAAACCCGCTTAAGTTGA
>CAZZBY010000199.1:0-2258 GCA_964652635.1 uncultured Candidatus Marinamargulisbacteria bacterium
CCTTTCGCGTCGGTCGTCAGAACGCCGTCGAGGTCGAAGAAAATCGCTTTGATCACGCTCGTACTGTATCAAAATATTGCAAATACTTTTAGACAAAAAGTTTGAGCAAATAATTTGAACAGCCTCCTAGGTTCGACTGTCCCATTTTCAATTCACTGACCCGCTTGCCCTCAGCCTCGAAAACACCCCATCACAAAACTCCGAACTGGCCTTATAAAATCCATCGGGGTAGGGGGTCTGACCCGTACGCCCAGCCACTGCATGACACATCACAAACAGAGTATAGTTCTGTGTATGCGCACTTCACTCTTCACCTTTCTGCTGGTCTCTTTTTTCAGTGTCACTATTCCTGCCTACGCTCTCTCGCCCGTCGCCTGCACGATGGACGCCAAGCTCTGTCCCGATGGCGTGACATACGTCGGTCGTGATGGGAATCGCAACTGTCAGTGGCAACTTTGCCCGGGAGAGACGGATAGGTGCGCACCATATATCTGCAACGATGGCACGCGCATCGATAAATGTACCGAGGACGGGACTGTGATCAATTACTTTGCCGCTCCTTGCCTTACACACGGAGGGGAAGTGGAGACATCACAATCTTTTTCCGATGTTCCACGTACACACCCGAACGCAGAAGCAATTGCGTATTTAAAGGCGGGAGGAATTTTGGAAGGGTATGCAGATGGAAGCTTCAAGCCATATGCAACGATCAATCGTGCGGAATTCGTAAAAATTATCATGCTTGTTGCTTTTGAACGAAGCAACCTTCCGTCGTGCACGGCCAATTATCTTGCTAGCAGGCCGTACGAGAAATTTACCGATACCCCTGCTGACGCATGGTATACCTCGTATCTTTGTCTCGCTCTTATGCAAGGAATTTTAGGCGGATACCCTGACGGTACGTTTCGGCCTCAGGCAACAGTTAATTTTGCAGAAGCCGCAAAAATTATTTCCAACGCCCTTGCCGGAGCCCGAGCTGAAGAAACGGACATTTGGTACGAGGGCTATGTTCAGAACCTTGCGGCGTATACTGCAATACCACTGTCGATCACTCGCTTCGATCAATCGATCACCCGTGGCGAGATGGCAGAGATGGCTTGGCGCCTCAATGCGCAAATTACCAACAAGCCGTCTCAGACATACGAGTCTCTTTCCCATATGCAGTAGTGCGACGAATGGATTGCAGCGGGAGGTAAAAATTGTAAATGATGAATGAGGGTGCATGTTAAATTTAGAAAATCATCCACCAGCTCTAGGTGATTCCATTAAAGAATTACTATTACTCTCATCCAGTTTTGATGTATCTTTATCTACTATGTGTGAATGTGAATGTCATTGTAATTGCAAAAAAGAGATTCCAAGACTTTGGAAATTGCTAAACTCTAATTCATCAGCAATTCAAGCTTTGTGCGCCATTTTTGGTTTGATTCTAATTGTTTATGGTTACTCCGCTTATAGAATTGAAAGTAGAAAATTCAACCTTGATTATGGAAAGCAATCTGAGCTGACACTTTCGGGAAGTTCATTGTATGCAAAAAGATTTAACGAATTAATATCTGATATTAGGGTCGAAACTACGGCATATCTAAGAATTTCAGACGAGAGATTCAGTATTACTAAACCACAGTATATTAAAATACCTAATTATTTAATCTGTGTTGGCAGGTATCTTGGTGATTCAATCTGTGAAGTCGAAAATATTCTCCAGTCTCCCCGCCGTGACACTGCGCATATTGATGATTTAGAAATTATTTTTAATGAGACCCCTACAAAGGTTTGGGCTAATCCTGTTTGCATATCGTCTTTGGAATACACAGATCCACAAAATAATAGAGTCAAAAAGAATTATTTTACTGAGAATTGCGGGCTCAATTACTATTCGTGGTATCCGCCAGCTCACTATTTGATTTCTGATAAAGAAATCGCAGAGAAAATACCAACTGTAAAAGTTATTGGTGAAATTGATTTTTCTAAAGTCAACAAACTTGCGTTTGCTGATCCAAAGTTTACTAAAAAATTACTAACTCTTTTAGGAAAATATAGATGGCACCAAAGAGTTACTGAAGATCCTCAAATTACTTGGTGGCGCACTATTCATCTCTACGGAAATAACGATAATCAAAAATATCTAGACTTTATAAATGAAAATGTAGAATTCTAAAATCAATGAAAACTTGAAAATATTTTTCGCAAATCATCCACTAGCCCCATCCATTCCAACCCTATTTTATCTCATCCAACACCGCACTTTTGCTTCT
>CAZZBY010000200.1:0-2217 GCA_964652635.1 uncultured Candidatus Marinamargulisbacteria bacterium
TAGTAACTCCCTTTATTGGCCTCTCTCCACGCAATGAGATTTAGTAATCCTTCCTTAAGTTGGTCTCGGTATTCAAATCCTAAATCTTGTTTTGCTTTTTTAGGACATCCAATTCGATTTTGGACCATTCGGCGGGCATCATCTGCACTATAGGGTTTATAGGTCACTTGTAAATTTGATTTTCTGAGGTCGAGAATGGTGTCACAGAGCTGTTTAATGCTGGTTTGTATTCCAGTCCCAACATTATAGAATTCATCGGTCACGTCTGCTTGAAGTGCCAATACATTGCATCGCGCCGTATCTTGGACTGATACGAAGTCATAGGCTTGGTTTCCATCCCCATTAATGACTGGAGTTTCATTAGCATCAATTTTATTGAGCATAATTGGAATGACGCCCGTATATGCCGCTGTCTGATCTTGATGTGGGCCATAGACATTCATGTATCTTAGGCCAACGTAAGATAGACCATATCGATCGTGGAATGCTCTACACATCGCTTCGCCTGCAATTTTAGTAGCCCCGTAGAAATTGCGGTTATTGAAGGGGTGAGTTTCGGTCATTGGAACTTCGGACGCATCCCCGTATACGGAGGCTGAAGATGAATACACTAACCGCTTAATATTGTTACGGACACAGGCCTCTAGAACATTATAGGTACCTTCGATGTTGACATTAAATGCCGTTCTAGGAAAATCCTTACAATGAAGAAGCCACATTGCGGCCAAATGAATAACCCCATCCATCCCTTTCATTGCTGCATCGAGAACATCTACATCTCGGATATCACCGCCATTTGGATAAATAATACATCGAGGGTCTTTAAGGTAGGCTATAATATTACTCTGCTTTCCACGCGTAAAATTGTCATAAATGACGACTTGGGACACATCTGTTTTGAGTAGTTCGGCAACCACATGGCTTCCGATAAACCCTGCTCCGCCTATGACTAGAATTTTTTTACCTTGAATTTCCATTTTACGCCCCTATTTTTTCAAAATGCACCTACTGAATGTGCGGCTGTTGATTAACATATTTTATTTTTGACTTCTTATATTGCTCCACTTGATGCTTGAGTACTATGATGCTTATTCCGCCCATTAACCCTATTGAAAATCCAAGTAATAAACAAAAATTTCTTCTTGGGGCAACTGGAAATGGAGTGGCTTGTGGGCGATCCACGACCTTGATAACATCTCTTTCAGGGCTAAGTTCTAAATTTTCAATAGTTTCTTTTAATGACTCGAGATACGCTTTTACGATCGCCTCTGCAATTGTTGGATTTTTGAATTGGTATGTTATGGTGAAAGGGCCTGTTTTTCCCTTATCGATATTAAAATTTTTTTCAAAACCCAGCACATCAACGTAGCCATATGCGGGGGGGGCTTGATTTGCATGTTTCTTTTTATATTCACTCTCATAAACCGTAAATATCTCAGGATGTGTTTTTTTTATTTTTTCGGTAATGCTCGATTTGATGAGGGCACTTTTGCTGATGGTTAAAATCTGATCTTCAATATTTCCTGGTGTAGTAACTCCTAAAATACTCGCATAGCCGCCAATACTCCCAGAACCACTTTTTGAAGACGGAGTTATAAAAGTCATCCATCCTCGGTATTTGGGCATTGCAATTTTTGTGTATGCAAACGCAATAGATACAGAGATTATCATTGACAACATCCATATCTTCCACTCTTTTAGTATTAAGAATACCAGGTCAATAAACTGTAAATCGTCACTCTCTAAATAGGTGGCGGCGGCGTAGTTGGTTGTCATGGCCGTTCAGGGTATCATATTGACATTGATCTCAGTCAATCTTTTTTTACCTTTAAAAAACCGCTTATTGAATAAAAGCGGATCAGGAGTGCATAATTAAATTACTTTTCAAGACATCTCTCTTTTGTCTTGCTGTGAAATCAATTATTTCTATAAATTTTTTAAGCCTTTCAAAGGAGTTAATCAGTTGAAAATTGCAGTTATTGGTGCAGGACGTTGGGGTAAAAATCATATTCGGACTTTGGATGAAATGGGGAGCCTTGGTGCGGTGATTGAGTCTTTTCCGAAAGCACATGCTGAAATTAAGAGTCTGTATCCAGAAATCCCTCTTTTTTCGTCTTTGGACGATGACGGTGCAATGGATTTTTCTGCCTATACGGTTGCAGCCCCCGCTGAGCTTCATTATGACATTACAAAACGATTACTTAACGCGGGGAAACA
>CAZZBY010000201.1:0-2214 GCA_964652635.1 uncultured Candidatus Marinamargulisbacteria bacterium
GCACTTCATGACCAATGATTTCCTTTTGAGGGTAAGTAAATTCAATAGAATCTGGGGCAGAAAAAAACAACCATTTACAAATAAAAATAAACACCAAGGGCAAAATTAAAAGCCAAAAAATAATACGGCCAGTTTTTAACTCTCGCGCCATTTAATTGAACACCCCATCGATGGATACTGAAGTCGATTAACAGCTCGTTTATTCCCTAAAGCCAAAAGTGCTTCTTTCAAGTCAAAAGACCTGACACCACTTTCATTTTGCCAATTATCATCAATTCGCCCATGATACACAAGCGACATTTTCGCATTTAACAAATAAATATCTGGAGTACATTGGGCCTGATACGCTTTCGCTACAGCTTGGGTATCATCTACCAAATACGGAAATACAATACGACGCTCAACAATTAATGCTCCCATTTGATCTGGAGAATCCTCGGGATAGTCAGGATGGATATTCGGGTTAATAGCCACAGTATGAATGCCCAAACGATAGGCCATTTTCGCCAATCGATTTAAACGATCCCACACCGCCAAGGCATACGGACAATGATTACAAGTAAAAATAAGCAACAAGCCTTTTTCTCCCATTAAAGACGTATTGGTATACATTTCCCCATACGCATCTTCAAGTGAAAAATCAGGAAGCTTACTCCCCAATTCAATAGGTAAAGACTCGATTAATGCCACAATTATTCCTCACGACCAGCACGAATTACTGACAGCATTTCATCAATAGACCGCAGCTTTTCACGGGGTTTTCCAAGAGAACTCCCCAATTGTTTTTCATGATCATCAATTTTTTTCCAATCATCAAAACTGACGACAGAATGACGCTCAAACAAGCAAGACAATGCATCAGAGGTTGGAGTGGAGCAGGGAGGCAGTGTCGCAAGCTGAGAAAGCAGAGTAGCTACAGTTTCGGCACTATCCCCTTTATTGGTACCCAACACTCCGCTAGGCCCACGCTTAATCCAGCCAGTAACAAATAATCCAGATACCGGTTGTCCATTTTCATCCAAGACTTGCCCCTTATCATTAGGAACAATACATTTTTTAGTATCAAATGGAGCACCTGGAAGCGGACATCCTTGATATCCCACACTCCGAAACACCAATCCAGTGCTTAAAACATCACGCTCATCAGTTAATACCGCTTTTTGGGATCCAGCCACACCCTCTAAACGATTAACACCAAAACTAATCGACTCC
Source organism: uncultured Candidatus Marinamargulisbacteria bacterium (assembly GCA_964652635.1). Lineage (GTDB taxonomy): Bacteria > Margulisbacteria > Marinamargulisbacteria > SXXA01 > SICP01 > CAMCZW01. Next base: position 1,213 of record CAZZBY010000201.1, read on the forward strand.
ACATGATTCTGACCATAAATGGACACGGGAGTTCTAAAAAAGACCAGATGAATTCGTTTGGGTTTGCCAGTTAACGATCGTTCTGAAAATTCTTTTAAAACCTGATAATTTTTTTGAGCTTTAGAACTTTGAGCCAATTCAAGTTCAGAGGCAGGATTTAAGACTAAATCCTGGGAATTAACAACCACATCACAGAAATCCAATTTACCTAACTCTTCGATTTCTAACTGAGTAAATGCAGCTTGAACGGGGCCTCGTCTGCCCACCAAGTAAATATCTTGGATTTTACTATGAGTCAATACTGACAAAGCATGAGCTGTAATATCCGATGTCGATAATTCCTGCGGAGTTTTAGCCAAAATTCGGGTAACATCCACTGCAACATTACCTTGACCAATGATGACAGCCGTTTTCTGAGACAAATCAAATTCACGACTTTGGTAATCTGGGTGTCCATTATACCACCCCACAAATTCCGTTGCGGCATAACTCCCTGGAAGAGATTCCCCTTCGATCCCCAAGGACCGATCGGTTTCAGCCCCATAACTTAAAATAATAGCGTCATAACACTCATGAAGTTCATCTAAAGTAATATCTCGCCCAATCGTAACATTTCCATAAAAGGAAAACCCAGGATTCGATGCAACACGGTCATAATAGGCTCCAACACTTTTCATCCGTTGATGATCTGGTGCAACTCCACCTCTCAACAAACCATAAGGAGTCGGTAAACGATCAAATGCATCGACAACAACAGCAAATTCACTTTTAAAAAGGGCATCTGCCGCGTACATTCCTGAGGGGCCTGTACCAACAATTGCAACTCGCAATGGACGTTCTAGAGATCCAAGTGACATAAGAATCTCAGATTGTAACATAAGGCCTCATGAAGCCAAAGGGGCACCAATCACAATTGGTCCAGATTTGACCAAAAAGGACAAGTCATAATTCGCCACTAATACCACCGTCGATCCCATATGAAAAATCCCAAGTAAATCTCCT
>CAZZBY010000202.1:0-2210 GCA_964652635.1 uncultured Candidatus Marinamargulisbacteria bacterium
TTTAGGTAACCCGATGATGGATGGCTTGGTGGCATCTGGAGAAGATAGGTGGATGTTTCGGTCGGAGGTGGAGGGCGATCCTGCGATTGTGGCGATTTTGCCGGGGTCTCGGGATGAGGCCTATGACAATATGGGGTATTTGTTTTGGCTGCTTGCACGGTGGAAACCTCCGGTGAAGTTGGTGGTGGGTATTGTGGCGAAAGCCCCTAGCTTGTCGGCTGATTTTTTGATTCAGAGTGCGGTGAATGTGGGATGGCAAGTATTGGGTGACTCGCTGATTCGATGTCCACGTAATGGAATGGTTATTGAATTTACCTCTCGATTTGTGGATGCGATTGCGATTTCAAGATGTGTCATTGGGCTTGCGGGGACGGCGAATGAACAGGCTGTATTTCTGAATCGCCCGGTGATTTGCTTTGAAGGGTTTGGCCCTCAGTCGACACGGAGACGGTTTGAGGAACAGCGTAAATTGATGGGGGACTTGATTCATCTGGTGCCTCATCGGGAGGAGACTGTTATTTTTGAAGTGCTTAATCGGCTCATTGGGGTGGATGGGTTACCTGCGTTTCCACCGGTTCAGGCGGCGGCAATAGAAGTTGTGAATTGGATTTTGGAAGGTATGGGGTTGACTCAAAAGTGCGATCTGCACAAAAATTTTGAGTCAGCCCCAATCCCAGGGTAATGCGTAGTCGAGCTCATTAAGCGGGTAGGCTGAAGCGCATGGAGAAATCACTAGCCCCTTTTCGATTTTGAGGTGAGGGTAGGCATTGCGAAAGGCTGTGATCCCTCGAGTATCTTTTTTTGTGGGATGCGGGTTTAATTTGATTTCGATGGGATAGTATCGATTATTCCACTCTAGAAGGATATCGACTTCACCTCCTCCAGATGAGCACCAATGGTAAAGTTGAGGCGCAACTGGCATGATTGCTGCTAATTTTCGAATTTCGGATACGACTGCGGTTTCAAATAAATTTCCTAATAATGGGTGTCCACCTAAGGCTTCTGGTGTCGAAATACGCTGTGAAAAACAAGAAAGTCCCGTGTCCATGATATACCCTTTTGGCTTTTGGCTGACTCTTTTAATAGAATTTGTTGAAAATGCTGGAATTGTAAACCATTGATATGTTGCAGTGAGGAGAGATGCCCACTTTTTGGCGGTGATGGGATTGATTCCAATTTCGCGGCCCAGTTGGCTATAGTTTATTTCCTGTGCGGATAATGCACCTAATAATTGCACAAAACGGCTGAAGGTTGTCCACTCTTCTATTTCGGCCATGTGGCGGATATCCCTCTCAATGCAAGTACTTTGATAGCTGCGGTAAAAATCTGGTATGGTGTCTAAATCGATTTTCGTTGCCTCTGGTAAGAGTCCTGCCCATAATAGTTCATATAGTGATCGTTTTAGGGGGAGGCGTTTAGGGGGGGTGGACGTAAAGAAGGCCTCTTGGTTCTTAAGCCATCTTTCAAGCCAGGGGGTATAGTCGTCATCAACGCCTGCATATTCGGCTAATGAGAAGCCAAAAAGCTCTAAAATACCGATTCTACCAGCAAGGCTTTCGGATATATTGGCCATAACTTGCCATTGTTGGGATCCTGTGAGGATATAGGTCCCGGGTTGTCTATTTTCGTCTATTTTTCGTTTTATGCTTGATACGAGTTCGGGGGCATATTGGATTTCGTCCAAGATGAGGGGGGTGGGGTGATTATTTAAGAAGAGATCAGGATATTGTCTTGTATTTTCAATATCTAAAATAGGGTCGAAGACAACGTAGTCTGCCTTGCTCATTACATTTCGAATGAAAGTGCTTTTCCCGACTTGCCTGGCCCCTAAAATGGCAATGCAAGGAAATGTTTTAAGCCCTTTTTTAAATCGGGATGTGATTAACCGGCTCTTGTACATCCTTTCATTTTAATATTTATAGTATTAATTTGCAAGTTTATAGCTTGCCCTGAAGGTAAATTGGGGCAATAGACTTTATGGGATTGTTGCGAAATACCCCATCTGCACCATTTTCGCTATGCTTAACTATACTGGCTTGCTGACGCTCCGCCTCCCAAATAGTCTTCACCTCAAAATTTTTGCACATCATAATCTTTTTGAGTCAGTCCTGGGGTGGTCACTCTGACTCACCCGTATTATTAAGTGTTTCCAGTGATGCCTGAGTCTTGGGGACTACCCCGTCACGCTTTGCGTGCCACCCCTTCTAGGA
>CAZZBY010000203.1:0-2205 GCA_964652635.1 uncultured Candidatus Marinamargulisbacteria bacterium
AAAGCATTTTGGCAAAGAATTTATGAGCCAGTTTGGGTAGTAAAATCTTTTCGCACATTAGATTCTAGGTGCTAGTGTAAGCCCTGTCGCTCACGGCTGCATCAGTCCCACTCCCTTAACCAGCTTAAATTCAGTGTTAAGTCTGGAAATTAGGATCAGGGGGGATAAGCTTCTAGTGCCGATGCAACTAAAAAATCACATCCGCTCAACAGTCTTAATCCCAAGTAACCCAAGCGCATGTCCAATCACCTGGCCGGTTGCATCCACTAGCGCCGCTCGGGGGATCTTTAGTTTTTCACTCTCGGCATTTAATACTGAGCAGTTTTGATACATTCGACTAGACACAAATATAAAGCGGATTGCAGCTATCGGCGACACTTTTCACGACCTCATGATATTGAGCAAGGTGACTTATCACCTCGATCTCGGATTCATGAGTTAGTAATGACCAGTCCGCCGCTTTACTATCGTATTTTCCCAACTCACGTAATATTGAACGTGTTCTTGTGTATGCATACATCATATACGGCCCAGTATTTCCTGAGCGCGAAGTCCATGCATCTAGATCAAAGACAATGCTGGAATTTAAATCTTGATTGAGCATGCCGTAGCGCATGGTAGCAAGTGCTATCCGATGCTCTGCTGTCTCAATCTCATCATCTGGCCATTCGCCACGATATTTAGAAAGAAACTCTCCCATTATCTTTTCACGCAAGCGATCTTTTAACTGTGAAAAGAGAATTACATTACCTTTTCGACTGCTCATCTTGCCCTCAGGGCGAACAACCTGTCCGTAAGGAATGTGTTTGCATTTCGCCACCTGTTTGTAGCCCATTAATTCTAAGCACTTAAAGACCTGTTGAAAATGAAGGGTCTGAGCAACATCCACCACGTAAAGCGATCTATCGATTTTAAACTGGTCAAATTTCTTTTGCGCTAAAGCTAAATCTCGTGTGGCATAAAGTGCTGTACCATCGCGCTTTTGGAGCAAACAAAACCCGAGATTCCATTTCTTTAAATCCGCTCCAATTGCACCGTCAGACTCAACGAACACCCCTTTTTTGAAAAACTCTAATACTAACTTTTTTCCCTCTTCGCCAAATTCAGATTCAAAAAAGAAATGATCAAATCTGCAATTTAGCCATGCATAGACATCATGAAATTCATCTAGTGACCATTTTTTTGTTTCTTTCCAAAGTGCAACAGTTTCTGGATCGCCAGATTCAAGTTTTTTCAATATTTCACTAATTTCGCTGTTTCTTTCCTTAATCGTTGCAGAAATTGTACTTCCTTTTGGAATCGCATCGGTAAAGGCATAGAGATCCATAACCTCTGAGCCAATTTTTGAGTCTTTCGGTAAGACCGGGATCTTATAATTGTCCTCTGAAAGGGTCAGCTCTTTTTCGCTTAGGACCATTCCTTCACTTTTTACCCCTTTGCGATCAACAATCCCGACTGTTTTCTCATTGAAGGTTGATCCAACTGGGGCATATGGAACTAAATCACCCGCACTAAAACCATGACCCGCTGTTACCACTGTATGCTTTCCAGATTTAGACTCTACCTCTACCACATTCCATTTCGGTTCAGATGGATGGGGACTCACTTTTGAAACTTTTGCTACAACGATTCCCGGAAATGGAACCTGAGTGAGAGAGGGGAGATCAACCATCAAATAAGCTTTGTTGTAGAGAATTCCTAAAAACTCCCCACGATTTTCCTTTGGCGGCTCACCTTTAAAGTATTTAGTGTAATACCAAAGGCAGCGAGAAACATGAGTTCCCTCATCACCAATGTAATTTGTAAAAGCTACATTATGGCCTGACCATTCCAATACTTTTCCAACTGAGTCACCAAGTGCCGCGCACCTAACATGTCCTACGTGAAAGGCCTTGTGAGTATTTGGTTGAGAGTACTCAACCATTACTCTTTCGTTGGTTGAAGGTCTTGGCGCCAGAAATGAACCATCTAAAATAGCGGGAATAATTTCTAAAGCAACTGACGCTTTATTTAAAAAGAAATTAACGTATGGACCAACCGCTTCGCACTTTGTTAACTGATCCTTTGAGAATCCAGATTTATTGACTGATGCAGCTAACTCAGCCGCTATTTGCGGTGGCCCCTTCCTTAATTCCTTAGCTAACGTAAAGCAGGGGATTGCAATATCACCTAGCTTTGAGTCCTTTGGAGCTTCAATTAGGCCAA
>CAZZBY010000204.1:0-2153 GCA_964652635.1 uncultured Candidatus Marinamargulisbacteria bacterium
ATGTCTTTCAGAGATTTCCGTTACACCATAAGCTTGAGCTGCCAGTGTCCCCTGCTTTAAATGACAAGGATAAGCACCAAGCCTCATGCTTGCTCCTTTGCGTGAAACATTCTTCTGTGATTCCATCAAATGAATGATGGGATCTTTCGATTGAAGATCAAATTCGTGGCTATTAGCCGTCAATAAACCAATTTTATTTCTTGCAAACTCAATCGCCGCGAGTTGCATTCCAAGACAAATACCTAAAAATGGTTTTTTATTCTCTCTCAAATAGCGTATCGCTTCAATTTTTCCTTCGATCCCACGATTACCAAATCCACCCGGTACAATCACACCATCAAACGATTTTAATTTTTCATGGGCGTTATTTTTATCAATCTCTGTTGCATCAACGTAAGTAATATTTACTTGGGTGAAGTAATTTAATCCCGCATGAATCACAGCCTCATGGACTGATTTATAGGAATCAATAACATCAATATATTTTCCAACAATCGCAATGTTACATTGGTGTTTCGGATTCTCAATTGCTTGAACTGTCCTTCGCCACTCAGCGAGATCGGGGCTACCCGTCCAAATGTTGAGTTTATCCACGATCTGTTGATCAAGTCCCTGTTCGTGTAAAATGAGAGGCATTTTATAAACACTATCGACATCCTCTGCATCCATCACACTTTCTTGTTTAACGTTACAAAAAAGAGCCATCTTTTGTTTTAATTCGAGAGGAATTTTTCGATCCGCTCGACAAATAATAATATCGGGTTGAATACCAATCTGTCGCAACTCCTTCACTGAGTGCTGCGTGGGTTTTGATTTTAATTCTTTCGCGGGACCAATATAAGGGACAAGTGTTACGTGAATATACAAAACATTTTCACTACCTAAATCATAACGCATCTGGCGAATGGCTTCTAAAAAAGGAAGACCTTCAATATCACCCACCGTGCCACCGATCTCAACAATAGAGATATCAGCTCCATCACTTGAGCGTAAAATATTTTCAATAATTTGTTCTGTGATGTGAGGAATCACTTGTACAGTTCCTCCGAGATATTCCCCTTTTCGCTCTTTATTTAAAACCTGATCATAAACTTGTCCCGCAGAAAAACTGTTGGCTCGACTTAGACGACAGCGAGTAAATCTTTCATAATGACCAATATCAAGATCGGTTTCTGCTCCGTCATCTGTAACAAAAACTTCGCCATGTTGAAATGGATTCATCGTTCCTGGATCGACATTAATATAGGGATCAGCTTTCGTAAGTGAAATTTTTAAGCGGCGGGTCTCAAGCAATGCTCCAACACTTGCCGAAACAATTCCTTTACCGAGAGAAGAAACCACACCACCGGTTACAAAAATAAATTTGGTTCGTGTTTTTGGTTTCATGTGATACTAAGCTCCAAGCAGGTTTGCTCAAAATGATGAAAGCATCATACCATAAAAAAACTCTAAAGATAAATCTCAAAAAGCGACGACCAAAAGTGGACGTAAACTCCCGCTAGCCAAGATATCCAACGCAGTCCTCCCGTAAATAAAAGAAGGAATAAAAACATAAATCCATAGGCCCCTATCACCCGATCAAAATCTTCTTTCATCCCGTAAGGCAAAAACTGCCTAACAAGACTAGCTCCATCCAAAGGAGGGACAGGAATTAAATTAAAAATAGCTAAAAAAGCATTGAGCCAGATCATATTTCCAACCAGCTTAACTAAAGGGAATAAGAAATGATCGGATGGTAATTTTTGTGAAAAATAAATTTGATAAAGACTAATCAACCAAATGCAAATAATAGATAATACCAAATTCGAGAATGGCCCAGCTAGGGACACTAGGGTATCCCCCCACTTTTGATTTCTAAAATTTCTAGGGTTAACAGGAACAGGCTTGGCCCAACCAATCATTGGCAAACCACTCAGTAAACCCATGATAGGAAATAGAATGGTTCCAAATATATCTGCATGAGCTAGAGGGTTAAGGGTTAAACGTCCAAGCGATTCTGCTGTTGTGTCTCCTTGCCATTTCGCAGCAAAAGCATGAGCCGCTTCATGAAAACTAAGCGACACGAGCAGAGCTAGAAAATAAGTGAAAATTTGGGGAAGATTGGAAATATCCACAAGACTCTTCTTCATCATCAAATTGTTTGATAAAATATG
>CAZZBY010000205.1:0-2153 GCA_964652635.1 uncultured Candidatus Marinamargulisbacteria bacterium
TAGAAAAAGTATTTGCGCAACTAGAAGCCGATGGCCCCCAAGCGGTGGCATTGATTCTCCCCATCAACGAAAAGACCTACACTCCTAACGAGCTCTATCGATTAAATAAAGCAGTTCTCCCCCTTTCAAATCTCTTTATTGGTTACATGGAAGATACCAGCCTGGGAAAACCTGCACCCCCTCAGTTTAGTGAATCAGTCAGGGTCCTTCCAGGTTTTGTTTCGAGAGATAACTTTAGCTATGGAGCAGACTCCATCAGTCGACGAGTGATGGTCACGGTCGCCGGTATGCCCACAATTTACGCAGAACTTGCAAGAATCGCCCACGAATCGCAAAAGCCAATTCGCTTTCAACATGCCCATAGTTTCGGTCAAGCTGGATCTCAACAGGTTTACATCAACTGGCAGGGCCCTCACGGAACTTACCCCATCTATTCCAGCCAGTCGGTTGCCGAGGGAAAATTAAAACCAGGAACCTTTAAAGATAAGCTTGTTCTCATCGGCACCACTCTCACATCAGATATTTCGAATAATTACTTGCTCTCGCCCTTTAACCGAAACCCCCTCAAAATGACCACTATCGAAGGCGCCGCTCAAGGACTGGCGACATTACTGAATGATAATGCCATCTTCAAATCATCGCCTTGGCTTGATCTGGCGTTATCCATCGGCGCAGGACTACTGACTGTCAACCTGGTCCTTCTTTTGACTCCGGTGACCGGCATCCTTTTTGTGTTTGCAGAACTTGTGCTTTTATTTTCACTAGCCTGGGCAATGTTTGTCGCTCGGGGAGCTTGGATCGATATCGCACACCCGTTTATCATTGCATGTTTAGGTTATTATTTGGTAATTCCTTACCGACTAGTGTCTGAATTTCGAAAAAGGTGGCATTACCAACAAAAAAGCGAAATGATGCTCCAATTGGAACAATTGAAATCAAACTTTCTTAATCTGGTGTCACACGATCTCAAAACTCCTATCGCTCGCATTCAAGGAAATGCAGAACTTTTATTAAGCCAGCTTGACTCTACCGAAGCAAAATCACAGCAGTATTTGAAAGCCATCGTAGATACTACGGACGGTTTGGGTCAGTACGTAGAAACCATTCTAGATCTTACCCGGATCGACTCCTCTAAAGTAGCCCTGCAAAAAGTTACCAGAGATATTAATTCGACGATAACTAATGTCATTGAATCAAAAAAAATGATGGCTGCTGACAAAAATATTCGAATAGAATCGAAATTAGAACCGATTTTTTCCATTCGATTTGATGTAAAATTAATTAACCGAGTACTTTCAAACCTCGTGGAAAATGCAATCCGCTATTCCCCAGAAGGGACAGTCATCACCATTTCATCGCAAGAGGTGGAACGCTACATCCATGTGACGGTGGCTGATCAAGGCATTGGAATTTCGGCTGAAGATCAGGAACGAATTTTTACAAAGTTTTTTCGGTGTGAGAACAATCTCACCAAGCAAGTAAAGGGCACGGGGCTTGGGCTCTATCTTGTAAAATATTTTGTTGAGCTTCACGATGGCGCCGTCCGTTTGGAGAGTCGTCTCAATGAAGGTTCTAAGTTTACTGTAACGTTACCCATATAATCAAAGGAGAAAGTGGATGAACGCATATCGAGTACTAGTGGGAGATGACGATGGGGAACTGAGAAAAACAATTGCTGAGGCACTAGAAAAAAACAATTATGAGGTCCTTCAGGCAGCCGATGGACTTCAAGCGATGGAAATTATCCGAGCTCAACGTTGCGATTTCGTCATGTTAGATGTCAACATGCCAAATCTCGACGGAATGTCCTGTCTTAAGCAGATAAAGGAATTTGACCCCTCAATTATCGTGATTGTAATGACCGCGTACAGCAAACTCGAAGACGCTGTACGAGCCATTAAAGAGGGCGCCTATAACTACCTCGCTAAACCCATCCGGCATCAAGAAATTGTCGAGATGGTCCAAAAAGGGCTGGAAGCTCAGCAGATGGTCTTAAATGTAGCGTACTCGAGCCCTGTTTTTAAAGCTGATACAGAAGAGTTTGTAGGGAATTCAAGTGAGATGCAAAAAGTCTTCAATATGATTTTGAAACTCACGAAGGTGGATACATCCGTCCTCATCCGAGGGGAAAGTGGTACTGGAAAAGAACTTGT
>CAZZBY010000206.1:0-2087 GCA_964652635.1 uncultured Candidatus Marinamargulisbacteria bacterium
AAGACTGTATACTGTCGTATGATCATATCGCATTTTATTTGGATCTAGCTATATCCTAAACTCATCTGGGTGAGGGCTCAATATTTCTAGTTGGGACTGTTGCAAAATACCTCCCTGTATAATTTTCGCCATGCTTTACTCTACCGGCTTGGCTGAAGCCTTGCCTCCAAGATCGTCTGTGCATTGCGATCAATGGCACAGATGAGGTATTTCGCAACAGTCTCCTTTGATATTTAGATGATTTATTTGTGCTATTTTTATGTCATGAATTTTTTGTCTCTATTTGTATATCGAATTGCCCTACTTTCGTTGGATGAAGCCTTTGAGCGTGTTCTTTTACTTGCAAAATCCCCTGGGTTTAAAACGGTGACGACATTGAATGCCAGCATGATGGTTGAGGCTGAGGATGAGCCTTGGTTACGAAAATATATTGAATCTAGTGTACTGGTTTTGGCGGATGGGGCCGGGATTACGCTTGCGTGTCTTTTGAAGTTGAAACAGAAAGTGACGAAAGTGGCTGGCGTTGAACTGGTACAACGCCTATTTGAGCAGGATAAAGCGTCTATGTTTTTGATTGGGGGCTCTGAGGATTTTATTGCTGATTCTTTGGTGACGATCAAAGCTTCTTATCCTTGTTGTAAGGTGCTTGGATGGCATGATGGCTATATGACTAAGTCGGAGAGGAAATCGTTGTGTTTGGCGGTGGCTGAGGGCTCTCCAGATATTATTTTGGTGGGGATGGGGGTGCCGATTCAGGAAAAATTGATTTTGGAATTGGGGAAAGTATTGACTCATGGTGTGGCAATCGGGGTAGGAGGTAGCTTTGATGTGGTGCTTGGTGAAGTGAAACGAGCACCTGCATGGATGATTAAGTGTCATTTGGAATGGTTGTATCGAGGGCTTTGTCAGCCATGTCGATTACGGAAATGGAGGCAACTTGCTAGATTTTGTGGAATTTTATTTAGAGATTTCCGACAATCTTGATAGTTAAATTCTATTAATATCTAGAGAGTTGTTATGAAGAAAATAGTTTCTAATTCGGGTGAGCCTAATGCGATGATCTCGGCAGCATATAAAGAGTTTATTGAGGCATTGAAGCTTCAGACTGGAGCTGAATATCCGCTCAAATCTGTTGCGTTTTATACTGCAGGTGATTGTATTCGACGGTTGATGAGCAGTACTATTGAAAGAGCTCAATTATCGACTGAGTTACTTGCATGTCAAGCGCTACTCCACGCTGTTACTGCTGAACGAGATCAAATGAGTGCTTACTGCACTCGTTTATCTGAATCTCTTGGCGCAGCCAATATTCAACTTAATGAGGCCCAGGCTCGTATCCTTGTCTTAGAGTTACAGCAGGCTGGATTATTCTCGGATCTACCTCGTACTCAATGGCCATCTTAAGAGGGGACTGTTGCGAAATACCCCATCTGTATAATTTTCGCATGCTTAACCATACCGGCTTCGCTGAAGCTCCGCCTCCAAGATCGTCTGCGCATTGCGATTAATTTCACATCTGGGGTATTTCGCAACAGTCTCTTCTTTGATGACGGTTCAGATGGTGTCTTTGTTTTTTTTATAGTCCTAAAAATGTGAGAGTTTTTGAAAGTTGGTTCCAAGGGTGAACTTCGGCGGCGTTTCGGGTTTGTTGAGTATCTCCCCCGTAGATAACAATGGTTTTGGAGGGTGTCTCTAATTTCTGGGTGACGTAGTTGAAATTTTTGAAGAATTCCTGTGAAATCGTGCTTGAAGATTTAAGTTCAATTAAAATTTGAGTAATATTGGTGGTGAACATGAGGTCGATTTCATGGCTATTTCGATCTCTGTAAAATTGTGGGTGAAACCTTTTTTTTGATTGTAATGGTATTTTGCACATTCGGATAGAATGAGGCTTTCGAATAGATGTCCTTTTTGGGTCATGGTCATTGGATTGTTTGGGGTTATTCCGAGCAGATATGCGAGAAGACCTGGATCATAGAAATAGAATTTTGGAGATTTAATGAGTTGTTTTGAGTGCTGCGATGAATAGGGTGTTGAGTGATGAATGATATAGCTGGTTTCAAGAATTGATACCCACTCTCTAATTG
>CAZZBY010000207.1:0-2052 GCA_964652635.1 uncultured Candidatus Marinamargulisbacteria bacterium
CAGCAGCTTGTTTTTCGGCAATTCTTTCAAAAATACCGCTGGAGAGGACATTTCCTTCGGTGTTGATGACGGATACATTTTCAGGCTGTAGATTTTCGACCGCTTTAGATACCAGTTGGATAATACTATAGACGATGTCGTCTGTGATTTCTGCGCCTGCGACTTTTCTGATCAAAATGGAAGCCGTGACCGGCGGTCGACTGACAGCAAATAGACGTTGCTCGGGTAATACGATTTGCACTTTACAGCTTTCGACAACATCGAACTGGATAATGGCTTTTTCAAGTTCGCCAGAGAGGGCTCTCAGGAATCGAATTCGTTTGTCAAACTCGGTAACCCCTAATGTCTCTGAATTGTCTAATAATTCGTAACCTTTGGAGCCGCCATCTGGAAGCCCCTTTAATGCAAGTAATGTTCTGGCTTTTTCGGCATCTTCTTCGTCTACCAATATCGTGAAGTTTTTACCGTTTTGAGCAGTATCAAATTGAATTTCTTGGAAACTTAATTCACGGATAATGGCTGAAAGCTGTTGAGATGTCAGCTGGCTATACAGAGGTTTGAATTTTGGTTTTTTCTTTTTTTTCGGTTTTTCCTTTTGAACCCCTTGCGTGACACCGGGGGATTTTGATGGGCCTCCCATTGACCAGACAATCGCACTAATGACAAATACGGCCACGATTGCGCCAATAATCAGTCTTTTTCTGGTAAAAAATCCCTTAGGCGCTTCTTGATAGGCTTGATTCTGCCCTCCCCCTTCTTCTCCTGTCTCCTCGGTATCAAAATCAATTTCGGCCATGTGGAGTTCCTATATCTCTAATTAGACTTGCATGTTTTTAAGTTCGTTAAAGGCTTGTGTTACTTGAGTCACTAACGTCACCGCAAAGGAAATTGCTACGCTGATTTTTGCTTTTTCAATGGTTAATTCCTCGATGGATGCCTCACCTCGTGCAAACCTTTCCATAAGCTGGTCGGATCTCATCTCCATCCCGCTAATCCGTCTAAAATAATCGATCCCTTTATCGAGAAAAAATTGGAATGGCGTGGTTGCTAGTTTCGATGTTCTGAGACCTTCATCATTAATATTTTGGGGCGTTAATGCAGGCTCAAGACCTTCGTTGTAATAATTGACTGCATCCACTGGATTTTGGGTAGGTGCACCGGGAGTGACGTTTTGGATAGCCTGGCTGACTAACCATTGATTATCTGAAATCACGTTTTCGTAATGTTTAATTTCAGAGACTTTAGACGCGCCGGATGCGGCTGCCGCAAGGGATGGATCTGGTGTCATCGCCTGGGCCAAGAGGGTATCGAATGCGACAACGGGAAACTGGAGTTTTGGAGGCTCAATTTCCACACCTTTGAGCGTGTTTTGGACGATATTGACTGGCACTTGAGCTGATGATTGAATTCCCGCTATCATAGTCTCCCCCTACTTCATTGCATCCACAAAATTTTGGTAGAGTGCTTTGGTCGTTCTGAATGCGGTGATGTTGGAGTCAAATATCATCTCGGTATAGGCTAAGTTAACCATTTCATCCGGAATATTGACGTTTGGAAATGAGATGTATCCATCTGCGTTCGATTGGGGTACCGCTGGGTCATAATATTTTCCAAATGGTTTATTACTTTTTTCAACAGACACAACCCTTACTCCGTTTTCTCCTGGGGTTAATACTGCATATCGCTTTTGCCAGGGTAACCCTGTGTTTTCATCTTCGAGGGTGGTTAAGTTGGCCATGTTTTGGGCAATTAAGGTTAGCCTGACTTTTTGAGCAGTAACCCCCGATAAACTGTAGTCGAATGCGTCATCCAAGCTTTGTGCGACAGCACCATAAGGAATTAAGGCATACATGATCATTAAAGTGACGGCTAGCCAGTGCTGTTTTTTCATGATTTTTATCCTCATTCCTTCTTTGGGAGTATACCGTTATTTTCCAAGTGTCACAACGTTTTTAAGCATTTTTGTTTTATTTCCCCAAATGACGGAGAGTGCTGAGGTACTCCGGTTATTGACGGACATTTTACCTAAGACAAACTCTAAAATCGCTGAGT
>CAZZBY010000208.1:0-2048 GCA_964652635.1 uncultured Candidatus Marinamargulisbacteria bacterium
AAGCGCCAGAACATAAAACAGGGCCAAACGGTAATGTTTCACTCTTCTCTTTCTTGAATAAAATTATCAGAGAAACACCAACAATACTTCCTAAGAATGAGCCGATAAATAAAGCTCCCGTGATGCCATTCCATCCTAGAAGAGTTCCTATAGCAGCGATAAGCTTGATGTCTCCCCCGCCAAGAGCTTCTTTTTTGAATATTTTCTCACCTGTCCAAGCAAGGACGAGCATGAGCAGTCCGCCAGTTAGGCCAGATATAAAAGATTCCAAGATGCGATGAAATCCAGTCTGAGTAAGAAATGAATTTATTGGGGACGCGAGGATTCCTAAAATCATCATAGAAATCGAGAGTTCATCTGGGATGATTTTGTGTTTGTAATCAATAATCGAAATCGTTAAAGCATAGAAACTGAAGATGCATGCTACGAATACTTCCCCTCTGAGAGCTCCGAAGAGATAATAAGACCCTGCAAATAGTAATGCCATACAGAACTCTATTATGGGGTATTCGACGGAGATGTTTTTTTTGCAGTGCCTACATTTCCCTCTAAGTATTAGGTAGCTCAGGACGGGGATATTGTCGTAGGCAGCGATTGGAATGTGGCACTGGGGGCATCGCGAACGCGGTTTAATGAGGCTTTGATCCTCAGGAAGTCTCAAAATGCAGACATTGGCAAAGGACCCAAATACTAATCCAATAAGCGTCGAATACATCAAATCAAGCATAGGTCCTCTAAAAATAAAGCGGCCGTCTCTTTTATAAGAGACGGCCGCTTATGAATCAAATGACGGCTTCTATCTTAGTTCCAAGACCAGACTGTACCCTTAGCATCAACGTGTGTACAGTTCACAGCCACGTTACCCCACGTTGTAGCGTTGGTTGTTTGGTTATCGTAGAACCAACCACCTACATCAGCTGTAGTGTTTTGTTCTGCCGCGGATGTCGCGTGGCCGGCACTTGCCGATGTTTTAGGAAGCTTCACGGTGGGGACGGTTTGCAAGTACCGTGCAGCGATGGTCAAGTTTGCCATTAACGTAGGATAAGCTCCCTCAGTATCTCCGTAGTAAATGGAGAGAGCCGAGCGAACGGTTCCTAGGTTACCTTTGGTCGCGCCTTCGTTGGATCGAGCCACGAGTTGTGCGAACTGTGGAATCGCGATGGCCGCAAGAATACCGATGATCGCAACAACGATCATAAGTTCGATAAGTGTGAATCCTTTTCGAGACATGAGTTTCTTCATTGAGCTTCACCTCTTGTATGGATATATAAGAACACTGCGCGGGGAGTCTATCACTAGTTTTTATAGCTGTCAAGATTCAAGTTTTCTCAACAAAAGAGACGAAAATACTCTATTTTTAGATCAGTTTATCCACTGACCAGGGAGCTCATTTGGAATATCGGCAAGAACATGCAAATAACGATGGAACCAATTACAACGCCCATAACGCAGATCACGATCGGTTCGATAAGTGAGGTCATTGCTTTGATCGCCGTATCAACTTCTTGATCGTAGAAGTCTGCAATCTTTGTGAGCATGATTTCGAGATTTCCAGTTTCTTCGCCAACGGAGATCATTTGAATAACCATGGCCGGAAACACTCCGGATTGTCGCAACGGATCTGCGATCTTTTCACCCTCTCGGATCGATTGTTTGGCATCCATGATCGCTTCTTCAACGACTTTGTTTCCTGCTGTTCTAGCGACCGTATCGAGACCTTGCAAAATAGGGACTCCTGATTTGATAAGCGTTCCTAATGTTCGCGTAAATTTTGCGACAGACACCTTCTTAATGAGGTCACCAATGACTGGAAGTTTGATCATTTGCCGGTCGGTAAATTTTCTCCCAGACTCAGTTTTGTACCAATGCTTAAACGCGAAAAAAGCGCCAATTGGGACAAGCATTAGAAGGAGGAAATTGTGCTGTAAGAATTCAGAAATACTCATGAGAATCTGAGTTGGAAGTGGCAAGCCACCTCCAAAGCTCTCGAACACTTTCTTAAAAGTTGGAATGACCGCTACGAGTAAGAAAATTGTGACAGCCGAGGC
>CAZZBY010000209.1:0-2038 GCA_964652635.1 uncultured Candidatus Marinamargulisbacteria bacterium
ACTTTGCTACGTATGCTCGTCATGCATTCATTAATGGAGACGTTAGAACCAAAAAGGAAATCTTTGCGGCTCTCGGTCAGAACTTCAAAATTGAGCACGAAAAACTCACCGTTGAACTTCATAAATGGTTCGTTCCGATTAAAAATGTCTACGCAGGGTTAGAGGAGAAATTTTTAGGGTTAGAACCGACCAAAATCGGTGATTCTGAGCTTGAAAATGATGATTTAGAGGGTATAAAAAGAGATTGGCTGGGGTGGATGGATTCGAACCACCGAATGGCGGTACCAAAAACCGCTGCCTTGCCACTTGGCGACACCCCATTGGAAACAGGTCAAAGCATTATAGTAAAAAGTCACTTAGTTTAAAAGTCCCAAAAATAGCGGAAATGACACAAATCGATGGTAAATCTGATATGATCAGGCTGTCCTGTCAAAAAGAAGGAACTTCTTCGAGAGAAAATAACTCGACATTACAACTATTCATGTATCACCCTAAAGAAGGAGGCTAAATAATGATTAAAAATATCACCAAATGGACATTAATCATTGGCGTATTGATGATTGTGACCACCACATTTGCGGATGTCCGCGCAATGGATATAGGATTTCAACTAGGAAATTGGTCCCAAGAAGACGATAAAGTGAAAGAAACCTTTGGATCAGATTTTTTTATGGGAGGCCAGGTCGGGATTATCGATTTGGACTTGGGATTGGAAGCCAGGATCATGCTGGGGCAATATGAAAGCAAAAGCCACCATATTGACGATGTGGGCGATAATACCACTTTAAGGATTATCCCGCTCACTGGGTCCGTCATTTATAACTTTTTTCGAAAGGAATCATTTTTAGCCCCCTATGTAGGCGGGGGAGTCGGGGCCTACTTCTATAAAGTCCAAAATGACCCGTACGGGACCATCGAAGATAAAAGTAAATTTGGTCCGCATCTGCTTACCGGAGTAAAGGTGCATCTAAACCCTTCTATCTACCTCAGTGCTGAATATGACTATCATTTTCTCTCCAAAGCCATTTTTAATAATGCCGACAATTTTAATCAATCTAATATCACATTTGGTATGGGCTTTATGTTTGTCCAGCAGCGCCAGTCTAGGACAAGCGACCCCATATCTTACGCCAAATCCAATGACCCTTTAGAAGATCAAATCAAAGCCCTCAATGAAGAAATCGAAGTCATGAAAGCAAAACGTGCCGAAATGAGTAGTACAATCGACACATTTTACCTGAGAACAGATTTCCAAAAAACCACGTCTCTGATGTCGGCATTAGATGCGAACCAGGATATAGTGAGTGGTGAATTATCCGTTATCGATCCCAATACTCAAGAAGTTAAAATTAAAGGAACGGTCAGTGGAGTAAGCAAACCGAAAGAGAGTAAAAAAGTAGTCCTGACGATTAAACAAAATCACTGGACAACCACAGTTAGCCTCTACCGAAATCCCATCTCTGTGAGCATTGGAGATGAAGGTCTCCCCTCCATTACCCAAGCCAACGTCGATCACGCAGTCCTCATAAGTACCATTCAAAACTCCGAAGAATTTGCTAAGGAATTAGATAAGGTTCATTATCTAGAGTCCCGCCTAGTTGATTTAGACAAGCAAATTAAACAAGCCCAGGCCGACTTTAAAGAGCTAAGCGAGCAATACGAACAACGACGCAAATACGATGTCCAAAATAACAATATCCCCACGACCCTCATCTATCAAACATACCCGAATATTGACTACCACCCACGATACAGAGACCGCTATCGATACTACGACGCCCCATATTACGGGGTTCCATCCTCACAACCGTCACGACCAGTGTCTGAAGAAGACAAAGAAAAGTACATTCAAAAAAAGAAAGAGTACATTAATAAGTTTAAAAGTAGGTAAAGAGAGTCGGCCTTTCGATCAGGGATCTGGAGTTCCTCTTATCGGGACTGTTGCGAAGTCCTCCATCTGCACAATTTTCGCCATACTTAACACTACCGGCTTCGCTGAAGCTCCGCCTCCCAGATAGTCTGCGCATTGCGATCAATT
>CAZZBY010000210.1:0-2016 GCA_964652635.1 uncultured Candidatus Marinamargulisbacteria bacterium
GGTGCTTATTTCTTGGTCTTTGGTGGAGTTGGCCTTGATTATTCGAAGTATCCGTCATGTGATTGAGCGAGTTGAATCGTTAACCCGTGTTGACACTTGGGTAGGTCTTATTAAAAAATCGTTTCAATTTTTTAAACGTTAATTAGCGGATTGTGATGTTGACAGGTTCGGAAATTCGTAGACGCTTTATTGATTTCTTTGTCCGAAAAGGTCATATTTTTTTTCCTTCGGCTCCGGTGGTTCCTCATGAAGATCCGACATTGTTATTTACCAATGCGGGGATGAATCAGTTTAAAGATATTTTTTTGGGAACGAACCCTAAAGGGCTTCGGCGTGTGGCCAATTCTCAGCCTTGTATTCGGGTGTCTGGTAAACATAATGACCTTGAAGATGTGGGGCATGATGGGACCCATCAAACCCTATTTGAAATGCTGGGTAATTGGTCATTTGGTGATTATTACAAAGCGGAGGCCATTGCTTGGGCGTGGGAATTTATGACGATTGAGTGTCAAATCCCAGTCGATAAATTGTATGTGACGGTGTATGAAACAGATGACGAAGCTGAGATGTTGTGGAAATCGGTGACATCAGTGCGGCATGACCATATTTTGCGCTTTGGAAAAAAAGATAATTTTTGGGAAATGGGAGATGTAGGCCCTTGCGGACCTTGCTCTGAAATTCATCTGGATTTAGGAGAGGGGGATGGGACGCAACTTAGCCGTGATCCGGTTAAAGGGGTTAATGGTCAGGAGTGTCGGTTTGTTGAATTTTGGAATTTGGTTTTTATCCAATTTAATCGCGAAGCCGATGGTACTCTGACTGAGCTTAAACAAAAACATGTGGATACGGGTATGGGGCTTGAGCGATTGGTGTCTTATTTGCAAGGAGTAGGGTCTAATTATGAGACGGATTTAATTCGACCATTGATTGATTGGACGGCCCGGAAATCAGGGGTGGATTATCATCGTGATGAGCGGGGGGTTCCTCATCGGGTAATCGCGGATCATATTCGGACTTTGGTATTTTCGATTGCGGACAATGTGATGCCGTCTAACGAAGGCCGTGGCTATGTGATGCGTCGATTGTTACGGCGTGCACTGCGATATGCGTCTCAGATTGGCTTTAGGGAGCCAGTGCTTTATTTGTTGGTGGATCAAGTGGTCAATATCATGGCTGACTTTTATCCTCATTTGCGTGAGCGACAGCCCCATATTATACGAGTCATTAAAGCTGAGGAAGAGGGGTTTTTGCGGACCTTGTCATCTGGGGTTGCTCGGTTTAATGGGGTGGCTGAAGCGGTTCAATTGTCACGTGGCACTCAGATTTTGGGTGAAGATGCATTTAAATTATATGACACGTATGGATTTCCCCTAGATTTGACTCAATTAATGGCGAAAGAGATTGGACTCACTGTGGATGTCGATGGATTTTCGGCGTGCTTAGATATTCAAAAAAATCGATCACGGGATGCCCGTAAAGATGTCGTTTATCGCTTGGCTCCGGCTGACCATGTTGTGGATTTGAGTGAGTTGGCCCAATCGATGCCGGATTTATTTCATTCTCCCCATCAGACGGTGGCGAGAGGAGGGGAGGCCCGGGTACTTTCGTCTTATGAAGATAAGCTTAAAATGGCGCGTCATCATACGGCCACTCATTTGCTTCAGGAAGCACTTAGGCGCGTATTGGGCGACCATGTTCAGCAGGCGGGGAGCTTGGTGGATACGGATTATCTTCGATTTGATTTTACCCATTATCAGGCCATGACACCTGACCAAGTGAGGCAAGTTGAGCAGACGGTGATGGATATGATTGCTCAACATCTCCCTGTATCGGTTAATGAAATGACCTTGGATGAGGCCAAAGCTCAAGGTGCTACGGCTTTGTTTGGTGAAAAGTATGATGCCGATTGTGTTCGGGTGGTTAGTGTTGGCCAAGACTCGATTGAACTCTGTGGGGGGACGCATGTTTCCAATGCTGGCATTGTTGAAATATTCAGGATTATTCATGAAGGTGCGA
>CAZZBY010000211.1:0-2014 GCA_964652635.1 uncultured Candidatus Marinamargulisbacteria bacterium
GTTTTAGCGGATAAAGTAATGTTTCCTCGTGAAAAAGTATGTGGAGATGGGTTGATCCCGGATTCGCTTGAAATGCTTCGTCAGTTGGGGTGTTTTGATGAGGTTTTAGCGGCGTCGAAATCGATTTCTTCGATGATTTTTTATTCTCCTCAAAATCGACACTTTGAGATTTCTTCGGAGTGTTTGACACTGAAACGCCAAGAATTGGATGCGATTTTGCATCATCATGCGTGTCGGGCGGGAGCACTTTCTGCTGTCATGAATGTAGGCGATCTTGCTGCTGATCAAGATGCTGTGACAGCTTTCGATAATCGAGGGCAGCTATTATGCCGAGCCAAGTATGTTTTGATTGCAACAGGGGCTAATATTGGGCTTTTAAGGCGGTTGGGGATGGTGAAACGGGATAAGCCTACTGCGGTGGCAATTCGGTTTTATGTCAAATCATCGGTAAGGCGAGAGTCGATCATCGTTCAGCTAATGCCTGTACTGGGGAATGTGACTACTTATGCCTGGATTTTTCCTTTACCTGACAACACCTACAATATTGGGATTGGAGTTTTATTTCGAAGTCCTCAGGATCCTCAGCCGGATTTAAAAAAAATGTTGGCTGAATTTTTGGTCACTTTTCCTGATGCTGTGGCTATTATGGAGGGGTGTGAAGATCGTACTGAGCCTAAAGCTGCGATGTTGAGAACGGGATTGTCAGGGGCTCGCATGTGCTCTGGTCGTATTTTGGCGATTGGAGAGACGATTGGGACGACTTTTCCTTTGACTGGTGAAGGTGTTGGAAAGGCGATGGAGTCGGCTAAAATTGCGTCGGAGTTAATTGTAGAAGCGTTAAGGACGGATACTCCTGGTGTGCTTTGCCAATTTGAAGATCGGGTGAATGAGCGGCTTTTGTCTAAGTATGCGGGATATCAACTTGGAGAATATTGGATTGGTCGGCGCTGGTTTGTGGAATTATTATGCCAGATGGCTGCGAAGTTTCCGTGGATGCGTCAACGTATTGCGGATCTTGTCTCTGAAAAAGTGGATTTGCAGCGGGCATTAACCTTTCGAAAGATAGTATCGTGTGTGATTAGAAACAGCTTAGAGTTTCGCTTGAAAAGTTCTGGTTTAAACAAGTAAGAAGTGATAGTTTGTCCTTGATATGAAATATTGCTGTTTAGGGGGATTCTTTTTTTTATTGGCTTTATGGCCTGCAATGGGTGTGTCTGCAGAGTCTCTTCATCAGATGAGTTTGGATGAGGCCTTTGCCATTGCCGTGTCTCGGAATGAGCAGATTTATATTCAGCATGAAAAAGTTACGATTGCGGAGGCGGAGTATCGGAGAGTTTTGTCTGCGACTCGGCCTCAGGTGAATTTTTTAGGTTCTGAAATAGTTCAGGATCATGTAGTGGGCGGTGATAATAATGTCTTTATGGCGTCTCATAAACCAGAGTACAAGGTGGCATTTAAGCAATCTTTATTTGGGGGGTTGAGAGAGTGGGATGCATTAAGTGCTCAAAAAGCAGTCATTGAGCGAGAGAAAATTAATTTAATCAAAGCCAAGCGTGAGTTATATCTAGCGGTATCCGATGTTTATTTTACAGCCTTACTTGCTCAGAAACAATTGGCCCATTTGAGAGAACACCAACGTTTGTATCGGTCTCGATTGGGAGAATTATTGCGACGGATTAAAGTTGGGAAATCTCGGTCTAGTGAAGCATTGTCTGTTGAGGCTCAGTTGCTTGAGCTGAACTCTCAAGAAAGTACGGTGGAGCTTAACTTGTCGCGAGCGACCCTTGAATTGTATCAATTGCTTAAAATGCAGCCTGAAGTGGTGCAATTGTTGGACTTGGAGTCTGATGAGGTTCGAGTGCCGGCTTTGGATGTGATTTATCAAAAATTAAATACTCGGCCTGAACTATTGTCTTTGAGCAAGGATAAAGAGGTTTATTATTACCAGCGACAATCGGCGCGTCATGGGTATTTGCCTAGTTTGAGTTTGGGGGCTAATTATTACTTAAAGCGG
>CAZZBY010000212.1:0-1997 GCA_964652635.1 uncultured Candidatus Marinamargulisbacteria bacterium
ACACATGTTGGAAAAGGCGTAAGTATTGGTGCTAATGCTACTATTGTTTGCGGAACAACACTTGGCCGATTTAGTTTTGTAGGTGCAGGTGCTGTTGTCACCAAAGATGTACCTGACTTTGCGATGGTGGTTGGAAACCCTGCAAAAATCATCGGATTTGCATCTGAAGGTGGTGTTAAATTAGATTTTTCAACTTCCAATCGCTGTTTTTGTGAGAAAAGTAATCAGTGGTATGAGCTGCGAGACGGCAAAGTTTTGGAAATTACTGAGAATTAAATGAAAGCATTTTTCGATACTTTTTTAAGTATCCTTGGTCTTTTATTTTTAGTGCCTGTTTTTTTGTTGCTTATGATTTTGATTCGACTTAATCTTGGTTCGCCCGTTTTTTTTATGCAACCCAGAGGGGGGTATCAGGGGCGCGTGTTTAATCTGATTAAGTTTCGTTCTATGAGCAACTCAAAGGATAACAATGGTAATCTACTACCGGACTCTGAACGCCTTACTCCATTTGGTCAATTTTTAAGGAAATATAGCTTAGATGAACTCCCTGGTCTGATCAATGTGGTCAAAGGAGATATGAGCTTAGTGGGTCCGCGGCCTCTTCTTGTCGAGTATTTACCTCTCTATAATTCTACTCAAAAACGTCGTCATGATGTGAAGCCTGGAATCACGGGATGGGCTCAAATTAATGGGCGAAATGCCATTGATTGGGAATCTAAATTTGATTTAGACGTCTGGTATGTTGATCATCAGTCTCTTTTGTTGGATCTTAAAATCTTGTTTTTGACACTTAAAAAAGTCATCATCAAGGAAGGAATTGCACAGGCTGGACATGCCACAATGCCTCCTTTTGAGGGGACGCCACCTCATGTGTAAATCGTCATTATTTTGAGATTTACAGTGTTTTTAATACTGATTTTAAGTACGCAATTGACGTCATTTCATATTTCCCTTCGAAAGGGATCTGTCTATAAATTCCATTTGGGGATTTGATTCGGATACTAGTCCATTTCAACGCCTGGGGGGTAATAAAATCTTTTTTAGGATTATCTGCAATATAGGCAAATTTCGAATACTCTGGAAAAGTGTCCATGACTTTTTTATAGAGAATAGGGTCCGGTTTTGAAGTGCCAAATTCATCTGAAAAAATAGTCAGTTTAAAATAAGGGGTTAACCCCAAGGCTTCAAATTTTTGGTGCTGCATTTGAGCAGCTCCATCTGTAATGAGTGCCAATGGGCCTTGCCCAGAAAGATCTTCAATGATTTCTTTTACGATAGGGTCAAGTGTGAGTTGCGGTTTGTGAAATCGATAGGCACTGATTAATTGCTCTTTTGACAACCGCGATTGATATTTTGCGAGATAGCGATCGATGACCGCTTTACTGTCCTCTAAAAACAAATTCCATAAGATGTCATAGGTTATTTCGGACGTATTCGGTGTTAACTGAGATGCAAGATTTCTAAATCCACTTTTAACAAAGTCTAATTCTGGATAAAGGGTGTCATCTAAGTCAAATACGATTAATATGCTGGATTTAGGCATGACATAGGATTTCGGCGTCATAGCGTAGCATGACCAGATTTTCTTCCCATGATTGATTTGGCTTTAACGGATTGGTGAAATAGTCCTGGATGATGTAGTTGGCAAAATTGGCTCCTGCATTAAAACTAAGCGGATACCCCCCCCCGAAGCGCGGATTTACTTCAATAAAGTAAGGAATATTATTTTGAACCATAATTTGAACAGTTAATACGCCAGTTGTCCCACATTTTTTTGCAAATTCTTCGATAGCATCCATAATAATGGGATTTTTTTCAGCTCTTGCTTTACTGACCTCGCCACCCCGCACTTCAAGACGATGCCGAGGAACAGCCGAGATCAGCTGCCGGGTAGATTTGGAAATGTAGAGATCTACCGTATACTCTTCTCCTTTAATTAGCTCAAAAAAAACATAGGATTCGTCTAACTGAAGTAGTTGCTGGGCCTGTGTTGCGTT
>CAZZBY010000213.1:0-1951 GCA_964652635.1 uncultured Candidatus Marinamargulisbacteria bacterium
ATGAACATGCGCTTTACCGCAACCCAGCTGGTTTAAGTCACGCTAAATTTGATGTTGATTTACCGGTTGTCCGATTAGCGTTGGACAAGCAGGGAGTTGATCAAAGCAAAGATCTTCAAACCCTGTTACATGGCAATTCAAATGAAAATGATGTCCGTGAGTTGATTTTAAAGTTTGTTCCCTCTGATTTGTCTATTGGGGCGGCGTCTTCTCCGGTTTTTTCAATTACATCTAAGGGATTTGGAATTGGAGTTTTTTCACAGACAGATGCGGCTGTTCGATTTCGAGATCAGTTAACTCCGAAAGTATATGCTGATATTAATGCAGATGTGGGAGCGTATATTGGGGGATCTGGTCGGGGAATTCCTTTTTTAGGTAAGCGTGCCGCGTATGGGGTTTCTGTTGGATATATATTGCGTCAGTATGGAAATGAAGTGTTTGAAACTGCAGACTTTTCATCGGATGGGGATTTAGATTTTGATCTTAATCAGGTGTCTGGGTTGACGTATAATGTTGGATTTTTAATCCCTACTCATATTGGAAAGCAAAAAATGGATGTTGGACTTTCCTTTAATAATATTTCAACCTACTTACAACCAAATTCTGATGACGATACTGGAGATATTGAGATTCCCTTTACGTCTACTTTGGGAGTAGGGATGGAAGCGAAATTGCCTTTACTTGGTAAAACCACATTGGCAGCCGACTATCAGATTATTTCTGAGCAAGATAATGCGATTTTAAATTTGCATCTTGGTGCTGAAAAGCAGCTTCTTAATCGATTTATTACGCTTCGGGGAGGAGTTAATCAAGGGTATTTAGTTGGAGGAGTGAGCTTGGATTTTTGGTTGTTTAAAGTAAGTTATTTAATGAATACGATTGAATTAGGGGATTATCCTGGCGAACAAAAACAGACTCAGCATATTGTTGAGTTTTCTTTGGGGTTGTAACTCTATAATTTTTATTTGGGGTATATCCCCTCATTTAGGTATACTGTCTTCTTGATTATGAAGACCATTTCCCAGATTTCAGAGATTATTCGATCGTCGGTGTCCGTGGGGCGATATGCCCATATTTTACGTGTGGCTGATATGGCACGAAAGTTAGCTGAGTTTTGGGAAATTGATCCTGATCAGGCGTATTTGGCTGGGCTTGTCCATGATTCTGCCAAACAGTTTTCCCCGGAAAGTCTGAGGCGGATGGGGATTGGCCTGGATGATTATTTGGATGATGTGTTTACCTCTTATCCGAAGGTTTGGCACGCTTTGGTGGCGGATCAGTATTGTAAAGTCCGGTTTGAAATTGATGATGTGGTTGTATTGGATGCGGTCAGGTGGCATACAACCGGTAAGGATCGGATGTCGGATTTGGCTAAAATTACTTTTATTGCTGATTATATTGAACCTCAGCGAGATGTGAAGCCTCGCCCCTATATTGAAACACTGGCCTACCGTCATTTGGACGATGCTGTATTTGCGTTATCGACGGTGTCTCTGTATTACCTTTTGGTACAAGGGTGGGCTTTTCATCCGTATACGGTGGAGTGCCGTAATTACTATTTGGGTCAAATTTCTCCGGATATGGTAAAGTTAATTGTTCGGGATATTTCTCACTATTTTTAGGTGCAATCAATGTCATTTGTGAAACCTCGGCTATCTCAGTTGTTTTTTTATTTTTTTGTTGTCATTGGTGTTTTTTGGGTTGGATTTCATTTTTTACCTGATGACTTTAAGCCTCAATCCGCGACTTCGCTTCATCTGCCTCCGGCTCCAGCAGCGGTAACAGTTTTGATTTTTGGAATTGATGCTGGTAATGATACTAAGCGATCGGATTCGATTATTGTGGCACGCTTGGATGTGAAACGTGGGTATTTGGGAGTATTATCAATTCCACGTGATACTTATTTGTTTGTGGATGGAGAAGGGTATACCAAAATTAATCACTCGTATAT
>CAZZBY010000214.1:0-1942 GCA_964652635.1 uncultured Candidatus Marinamargulisbacteria bacterium
TTTCTGGCAAAGATGATATGACCATTGTCTCAGTAGAAGTCATCTGATGATTGTTGAAATTAGGGGTCAGTAGCCGTCATATTGCCAAAATACTGCCCCTCTCAACGAGGGAAATGAGTATGTCTATTACTTGAATATACTCGACGATACGGGAATTTATGTTAGGATTTGACGTATGAATGCGCAGTCTTTTTTAGTGACCGGTGGAGCTGGATTTATTGGCTCTAATTTTATTTTGTCGCTTCTGTCAAAACATTCTCAAGTTAATGTTGCGAATGTGGATTGTTTGACTTATGCGGGTAATTTAGAAAATTTGAAGTCGGTGGAACGGGATCCGAGATATCGATTTTATCGGGCGGCCATTCAGGATTATAGTGCCATGATGGCGATATTTGATGAAGTGAAGCCAGATGTGGTGGTGCATTTTGCTGCGGAATCTCATGTGGATCGTAGTATTATAGATGGCCGGCCATTTGTGATTTCGAATGTATTGGGCACCCAAACCTTGCTGGATTGTGCCAAGGCTCGTGGATTGGCTAAATTTGTTCATATATCGACGGATGAAGTGTATGGTACCTTGGGGAAAACGGGTGTGTTTACCGAAGAGACTCCGATTGCACCCAATAGCCCATATTCGGCGTCTAAGGCGGGATCGGATTTATTGGTTAGAGCCTATTTTGAAACCTTTGGGTTGCCCTGTGTGATTACTCGGTGTTCTAATAATTATGGGCCGTATCAATTTCCGGAAAAATTAATTCCGTTGATGGTGACTAATGCGCTTTTTGATTTGCCGCTTCCAGTTTATGGTCAGGGGATGAATGTGCGGGATTGGATTCATGTTGAGGATCATTGCCGGGGAGTTGAGTTGGTGGTTGAGAAGGGGGTTCCGGGCCAAGTGTATCATTTGGGTGGGGAATCGGAGCGGCGGAATATTGATATTGTAAAGCAGATTTTAGCGATTTTGGATAAGCCAGAATCGTTAATTACGTATGTTCAAGATCGGCCTGGGCATGATTTTAGGTATGCGATGGGGGTTGAAAAAGCGCGTCAAGATCTTGGATTTAACCCTGCCTATACCTTTGAAGATGGATTACGGTCTACCGTTGAGTGGTACTTGAGCCACGAGCCTTGGTGGCAATCGATTAAGTCGGGTGAGTATCGATATTATGATCAAACTCAATATGGAGGTGAGGTATGAGAGGTGTAATTTTGGCTGGGGGGACGGGGTCTCGGTTGTTCCCCTTGACTAAGGTGACTAATAAGCACTTGTTGCCTGTTGGGAATCAGCCGATGTTATTTCATTCGGTGGATAAGCTGGTTGAAGCGGGTATTTTGGATATTTTGATTGTCACAGGTGTGGATCATATTGGGGGTATTGTCAGTAGTTTGGGGTCCGGGAAGGATTTTGGATGCCATTTTACTTATCGTGTTCAGGATGATGCGGGTGGGATTGCTCAGGCGTTGGGGTTGGCCCGGGATTTTTGTCAAGGTGATCAATTTGTTGTGATTTTAGGGGATAATATTTTTGAAGATTCCTTAGTGCCTTATGTTGATTCTTTTAGAAAGCAGGGGCAGGGGTGTCGATTATTGTTGATTGAAGTCGAAGATCCTCAACGCTTTGGAGTGGCTGAGCTTAATGGAACTCGCATTGTGAGTATTGAAGAGAAGCCCACATATCCTAAATCTAGTTTTGCTGTGACGGGAATATATATGTATGATCATCTTGTCTTTGATTTTGTGGAGACATGTTCTCCCTCGGCACGGGGCGAGTTGGAAATTACGGATGTAAATAATCAGTATGTGAAATCTGGTCTGTGTGAATTTGATATGCTCCGTGGATGGTGGACTGATGCGGGGACTTTTGCATCCCTGAAACGAGCAAACGAATTCATTTGGAGGGTATCCCATAGTACGGTATAGGAGTAGATAATGTTTAATTGTT
>CAZZBY010000215.1:0-1941 GCA_964652635.1 uncultured Candidatus Marinamargulisbacteria bacterium
ATAATCGAACCAATTGTTCCCACCTTTAGCTGTAGTTGAGCCTTACCAAGAGATTGGTAAACTGTTCCAGATGCGCTCAGCACAGTTTGCAGTAACCCACAAATGCAAAATACTCTTATAATTAATATTGAAGGCAGCCATTTTGGACCGTATATAAGGGTTATAAACTCATGACACAGAGCAAACAAGATAAACATCATGGGGAAAGTGACGATAGAAATAATTTTTATCATCTTTAAATATGCTTGCCCCATCTTATCAAGATTATTCTGAATCATAGAAAAAGCTGGAAACATTACCTTTTGCATGGTCCACGTGATATTTTGAAGTGGGTATATCATTAGCTTATAAGCCAGTGTATAAAATCCTAGCGCCTCTACGCCGAGATACTTTCCAATCAAAAGATAATCAATATTTCTAGATAAATAGACCATTATATTAAATCCGGTCATGTTAATGCTGTAATCAAAAACGTCAACTAGCGCGGATCTCGAGATCATGAATTTTGGCTTCCAAGAGGACAGGATCCAAGTAAGCACAGTATTTGTAAGTGTGAATGATATTAACTGATACACCAGACTGATTGGGCCGAATCCTCGCATTGCGGACCACACTCCGATAACTCCGCTAAGACCTATAGAAATTAGTTCAATAATTGATATTTTTTTGAAGTTCATCTCTTTCTGCATTATGGCTCGATTCACAATCGCAAAAGATGCGATTATAAAATTTACTGAACTGAGTTGGAGTATAAATGTGAGACTCCTTTTCTCGTAGAACAATGCAATAAGGGGGGCAGCTAAAATAAAACTAATCGTACAAAAAATCCCCACGCCAATGTTCATCCAAAAGACCGAGTTATAGTGTTCATCCGAAATATCTTGCTTTTGAATAAGAGCTCCGCTGACACCTGATTCATTGAGCATTGAAACAAATCCGGTAAAAACTGTTGCCATACCGATCAGCCCAAAATCCTCCGGAGATAATAGCCGTGCTAGAATTGCAGTTATCACAAATTGGCTAATTTGACGTAAAAACTGGGCTCCAAATGTCCAATTTAGTGCTTTGTAAGTCTTTTTTTTCAGGCTCATATTTAAGTGCGAGACGGTGCTTGAGTTAGACTGTTAATACACTAACTAATTTTCTGTTTCTAGAGTACCATCTTAGCGTGTTTCGCAGTCCTGACTCAAAAGATACGGTAGGTTTCCAGTCTAATAAATTTGAGGCAACGGATATATCCGCCCACGTTGCGTCCATGTCGGTCTTGTTCTTGGGGAGCTGTTTAATAATAGCTTTCTTGCCTAGGTTTTTTTCTACGAGTCGTATGAACTCGGATACTTTGTAGGGTTTGTTGTTGCCAAGGTTGATAGTCTGGATGCCTTTGAGCTTAAGCGCCTTGATGGTGCCGCGGGCGATGTCATCCACATAGGTAAAGTCGCGTGACGCACTACCGTCCCCAAATAGTTGGACGGGCTTGCCCTCATCTATCCACTTGATGAACCGGAACGGCGCCATATCCGGACGGCCGGCGGGGCCATACACGGTAAAATACCTCAGGATAGTGATGTCCAAGTTGAATAGGTGATGATAGGTGTAGCAAAGTGCCTCGGCGGCTTTCTTGGAGGCGGCATAGGGTGATATGGGAGTGTTGACCGGCAAAGTCTCCTTGAAGGGCATCTTCTGCCCTGCATACAAGGACGACGTAGAGGCCGTGACGAACTTTTTGACGCCTAGCTCATTGCAGAGTACTAGTAGATTCAGCGTGCCGGTGGCATTGGTGGACATATACACCCAGGGATCTTCGAGGCTGTAGCGCACACCTGCCCGGGCGGCCAGGTTGATCACGGCTTGGAATTTATGTTTGCGAAATATCCGGCGCAAAGCCGTCAGGTCCTCAATATCGGTTTTGTAAAAAGTAAATTTGGATCTGGCCTTGAGACC
>CAZZBY010000216.1:0-1919 GCA_964652635.1 uncultured Candidatus Marinamargulisbacteria bacterium
GCAATGGTATTGATTTCCTGGATGGCCTCCTGCATGCTGGACACATGAATAAGTGCTGATTTTTTTAGGGATTGAGTGATGATTTCTTGACGATTGCAAGTGGCAAATAACGATGGCAATTCGGCTGCAATGGCGTCTAGTGCAGCCTTATTTTCGGAGATAGCGAAAGCTTTGGCCATGGGGTCATGTTCGAGTTGGGCGAGGAGTTCGGAAGCGGCGTAGGCAGCGTATTTTGGGGAATCGAGATAAACCACTACTTCGGATGGGCCTGCGGGTTTATCAATGTCGACTTGTCCGTACACCATTTGCTTGGCGATGGTGACATAGATATTACCAGGGCCAACAATTTTATCGACTTTAGGGAGAGTTTGGGTGCCATAAGCTAGTCCAAAAATGGATTGGGCCCCCCCAACTTTGTAGATGGCATCGACACCACATAAGTCGGCAGCAACTAAAATAAACGGAGACACCTGACCGTCTTTGTTGGGCGGAGTGATGACAATGGGGTGTTGAACACCAGCAAGTTTGGCAGGGATGGCATTCATTAATACCGTAGAGGGGTAGACTGCTCGTCCACCGGGGACATACAGCCCTACGGTTGAAATGGGTGTAAATTTTTGGCCAAAGATGGTACCGTCTGCTTCGGTGTCTTGCCAGGACATAGGGAGTTGTTTGCGGTGATATTTTTCGATATTGGCTTTGGCGTTTTTAAAGGCTGTCACTTGCTCTGTTGTCACTTGAGTATAAGCGTCTTTGATTTCTTGTGGGGTAACTTTGAGTGTAAACGTGTCTTTGTTGATATGATCCCACTTGTGCAGATAGTGCAAAATGGCTTGATCACCTGTGGTTTTGATCTCGGCACTCATCTGTTTGAGGATAGCCCTTACTTGTTCTTCGTCGAAAGGTACGATACTCTCTTGGCATTTGGTTTGTGCTTCATTGTATGAATGTGCCATTCGAATCATAATGATGAAATTTACATTTAATCTCTCTATAAGTAAACAGCAAGGAGGGAAGTTATGAGTCCGATTTGCATCATGGTAGTTGACCATGATCCTGAATTGGTCCAGTTTTTTACTACTCACTTATCTGGCCAATATATGTTGTTGTTTGCGGATACCCCTGAACTTGCTTTGGAGGAGTATCGCCGTAAGTATTTGCAAATTCGGATTGTGCTTTTAAATCTGAACTTATCCTTTGTCAATGGGCAGTCTTTGATTGCTCGGATGAGAGAAATTAGCCATGTCCCTGAAATTATTGTGCATTCCAAGGCCACTCATATTCAAGATGCGGTTCAGGCGATTAAGCATGGTGCCTCATCGTATTTGGCATCTCCGTTGGATACCCATGAACTTGGCAAAACGGTTGAAGAGACACTCTCTCGCTTTGATATGTCTAAAAAAATGGAATTGATGACTGAAAAACAATTTCATGATCACTTTGATATTGCCACACTACTGCAATTGCGTAAGGAGTGGACTTCGGCATTTTTGGATGTCACTCATCATCATGATATGGATGCGTTTATGGCTGATTTAGACTATTTGTCGAGCTTTGTGGATCATTATTCTAAGCCCCTCCCTAAGATTTTAGTAGTCGAAGATGAAGAGATTTATCGGGATTTGATTATTGAATTTTTGGACCGTGATTTTGCGGTGATTGGGGCCAGCAATTGCCGAGATGCTCTGAGTGTGGCCGAACAGCATTCGGATATCGATATTATTTTATTGGATGTATTTTTGCCGGATGGATTTGGGACAGATATTTTACCTCAACTTCAGGCGTTAGTACCAATGTCTCAGACGGTCATTATCACGGCGTTTGAATTTGTGGATATTGCGGTGGATTCGATTCGGATTGGAGCGGTGGAATATCTCAATAAACCTTTTAAAAAGGATGATTTATTGAAACTTATCGAG
>CAZZBY010000217.1:0-1918 GCA_964652635.1 uncultured Candidatus Marinamargulisbacteria bacterium
GCATCCAATACATTGCGCAGCATCCATTGATAACTCCGCACGATCCTTGCCGATCGGTAAACAATTTCCATCCGGAGCATTTCCCGTGTTTACCGAAACAAACCCTCCACTTGCCATAATTCGATCAAACGCAGTTCGATCTGTCATGAGATCGCGAAGCACTGGAAATGCACGCGCCCTCCAGGGTTCAATTACAATCGTCTCGCCATCTTTAAATCGCCGCATATGCAACTGACAAGTAGCAGTCCCGGAATCGGGACCATGTGGCTCTCCATTTATCATCAAGGAACACGACCCACATATACCTTCTCTGCAATCATGATCAAACTCAATCGGCTCATCCGACTTTTTCACTAGCTGGATATTCAAAATATCTAACATTTCTAAAAAGGACATGTCGGGCGAAACATCATCCAGTAAGTAATCCACAAATTTCCCGACATCTTGAGGGCCGGCCTGTCTCCATATTTTTAATTGAAGTTTCACAAATAGATCCTCTTACTTGTAATTTCTCGTCGCGATTTTAATTTTTTCAAACTCAAGTGGTTCCACATGGCGTTTTGCATTTCCATTTGCGCCCCCATACTCCCAGGCCGCAACATGAGAAAATTTCTCATCGTCTCGCAATGTTTCTCCTTCTGGAGTTTGCATCTCTTCCCGAAAATGCCCCCCACAAGACTCCCGCCTCTCTAAAGCATCCACACACATTAAACGTCCAAGCTCAAAATAGTCCGCTACGCGTCCCGCTTTTTCCAACTCGGAGTTTACTCGGGCACTGTTTCCAGGAATATAAACCTCATTCCAAAAGCGCTCTTTCAACTTATCAATCGATTGAATTGCTTTTTTGAGCCCCTCTTCATTGCGGGCCATTCCACAATGATCCCACATGATCTTACCTAACTCGCGGTGAATTTCATCGACTGAAGATTTTCCTTTTACCCCAATTAACTTCTGAACATCTGCCCCCGTACTTGCCAACGCATCTTTAAATGCAGCGTCCGTGGTTTGTACTTTATCTAGCTTCGTTCCACCTAAATAATTTCCCAGCGTATAAGGAATAATAAAATATCCGTCTGCCAATCCCTGCATCAAGGCAGAAGCACCCAATCGATTTGCTCCGTGATCCGAAAAGTTAGCTTCTCCTAAAACAAAAAGTCCGGGAATATTACTCATCAAATTATAATCCACCCACAAACCACCCATACAATAATGCACCGCCGGATAAATTCTCATTGGAGTTTGATAAGGATTTTCATCCGTAATCTTGTCATACATTTGAAACAAGTTTCCGTACTTCTCACGAACTTCGGATTCTCCTAACCGATGAATCGCATCTTTAAAATCAAGATATACGGCGAGTTTTGATGGCCCTACTCCTCGTCCCTCATCACACATTCTTTTTGCAGCACGAGATGCTACATCTCGTGGTACTAAATTTCCAAAACTGGGGTAAATACGCTCTAAATAATAGTCTCTATCCGATTCGGGAATATCGGAAGGAGCTCGCTTATCTCCTAAATTCTTAGGAACCCATACCCTTCCATCATTTCTTAAACTCTCGGACATTAACGTCAACTTTGATTGATGTTCTCCAGATACAGGAATGCATGTCGGATGAATTTGCGTATAACAAGGATTCGCAAAAAAAGCACCTCGCTTATGAGCGCGCCATGCCGCTGTAGCATTGCTTAGTTTTGCGTTGGTTGATAAAAAGAAAACGTTGCCGTATCCGCCCGTACAAAGCAACACAGCATCTGCCGAATGCGTGGATAGTTCTCCGGTCAGAAGATTACGGGCCACTATGCCACGCGCTTTTCCATCGACCACCACAAGATCAAGCATTTCATGTCGCGAATGCATTTCAATCGCTTGAGCCCCCACCTACCTCATCAATACGCTCGAAGCTCCCAATAAAAGT
>CAZZBY010000218.1:0-1907 GCA_964652635.1 uncultured Candidatus Marinamargulisbacteria bacterium
CGTCGCTGTGTTTCCGACCTCATCCGTGGCGACAGCAACTATCGTATGTTCACCTTCGTCTAGATTTAACGTTATCTTTCCTATTCCTTTTTCCAACGTTACCTCTTGGTTATTGATTGTGACGGATTTGATTTTGCAATTGTCGCTTGCTGTTACTTCCAGTTCCACTTCTTTCTCGGTGTAACACTTCTCCGGTTCCGTTATTTTGACCTTGGGCTTTACTTGCTCAGTTTTTGGATTCTTACAGTCGCACGGCTCGCGAAATTTAAGGGGTTCAACTCCATTCTCCAGCGTTTCGTATCCGCTCCAGGGATAGGGGTCATTCACATCTCGTATCGCAATCGTTTCTGGATTTAAATCAAGACCAGCTCCCGGAGTAACCCCAGTTTGATACGGAAGGTTTAGGTGATTGTGGAAGTCTTTGGCCGAGAGGGAAACAGCGAGGTCATCTTTGTTACAAGCATCAATTCCATTCGGTGGGGGATCGCCTATCGAAAGCGTTCCTTCCCATTCCAAACCTTTCCCAATAGGGGCCAAGTCCGTCGCGGCATAGTCGCCGATGTTGTAAGAAACGTTTGTTACCGGTTCTGAGAAGGCTAATGTAACTTCATATTCCTTGTTGAATTCCAGCTGTTTTGTTCCAAAATCAAAAAAACCTCTTCGTCCGGAGGAGGGAGAAACCTTGCTTTCATAAATCAATAACGGATTTTCATCATTCCTCTTCAATGCCAAATCTTTAAGATAGGGAGGCTCGTTCACGATGTCGTGGAAGAGTTTTAAAAGGCCTGCTCCGTATTGGATGCCTAGTGGTGCACAAACCCTGATTAAGTATTCATCTAATCTTTCATTTTCAATAAAAAGTTCATCCTGTCGATCAAAATAAAAATTATTAGTCGAATCAGTGGTGAGCCACCAATCTTGAATAGTTGAAAAAACTAGGGATGTCCCATCATCAGTCAACGCTGTAAAATATCTAAGCGATTGCGTATTTCCAGGAACTACCCAGTGATCTAACAACCTAACCGGATCAAATGGAAATGAGGGATCACCTGAGACAAAATTGGCTTGCAGTTTTTTTAATCCTAAATTAATTTGACCCACCCCTGAATTAGAGTCAAGAAATCCATAAAAAACAGAAGAAGAGTATGTATTTAGTGCTAAGGCATGCCCTATAGCCATTGGGGATGTAAATCCAGCCCCGTCTATTGCTCCAACATAGGGATGATTTGGGTTTTGAAAAGTACCTGAGGGAAATCGATTTTGAAGAGCCCATTCTTCGGCTCGATCCTCTAGTGAAGATTCATCTCCACCGACATCATGAGGAAGATGGGGATCATTATGTACGTGAGATGGCTGAGCTAAATCTTGAGTAAGAAGGTGTAGTGTTTTTCCTAAATTTGAATAAGATAAAGTTAATGCCCCATCTTGATAATTTTTCAATGCTTCAACCCATGGCTCTTGTGATGTATCTAATGCAGAGGGCCATAAAAAAATGAACCGCAGGCCAATACCTTCCTTGGGATTATAAAAGTGATACCTACCTCTTTCTCCGATATACCCATCCTCTTCTCTACTTCCATTCATGATATTGAGTAAATACTTAGAGATTTCTCGATATGAATTATCTTCGCCTACTAATATGTCCACACTCGCTTTTGACATAAACGGATGTGTATTGTCAGGGTCATAGGCATCTAAGATTCCCGTTAAACAGAGAATGACTACCAAGAAAAACAAAACGAAGCATCTTTGTTTCATAATTAAATTAATGAAAGCCACCTCTTAATCCAACATTAAGCAAAATCAAAAGAGTAATAACGACAACTGCTACAAACCAAACAAGGAAGTTTGAAAAAACTTTTAATCGATGAGCTTTTCCGAGAGCACTTAATTTCCTATAAAAAAAA
>CAZZBY010000219.1:0-1884 GCA_964652635.1 uncultured Candidatus Marinamargulisbacteria bacterium
TTCTTCACCCAATGGGTGATCCTTTTAGCTTCCTACCGGCGGATGGGGGTAAATTCCCAAATCGGTGGAATCAGCGCATTAATCTTAAGATTTGAAAAATTGAAAACGAAAAAAAATAAGAAGGGCCGAGTTGAGCCCTTTTTTTATGATCACCGCCTTTCCAAACGGTGGGGTTACGATCGGCGAGCCGTTTATCTGGGCCGAAAGAGCTTTTTTAGGCGAGCTACCGCACACGGGTAAGTAGCAAAGTGGTTAGCTTGGTCGCAAATTCAAAACCTCGACCCCTCAATTTGGAAATTGAGTTGTCAAAGATCGTACCAACGCGACGGGCGCTATCCAGAGGCCCAGGCTGGGGCAGGATGAAGCGGCAACTGCCAAGCGAGTCTGAGTCGTTGCACCTCCTTGAAAAATCTTTCTGGAATTTTCATACAAACTTGTCTTGCGTGTTCCACTACTTTTCCAGGAATGTAGATAAATCGCCGTCTTAGTTTCTTTGAAAAATGAGGTTTGTGAGGCCTATCAATGACAGCACACCAGCGAAGAATATTATGGGCTACTTGCGCAAGTAAACCAAAAGCCCAATTGGCATTGAGTTTGAGACAGGGAAAATGTTTTAGATCAAACCCATATTTTTCTTCTCGGATAAAATTCTCTGCATTGCCTCGTCGGTTATGGTGTTCAATGACCTCTTGATAGGTCATTCGTTGGAGTGGCATCCCACAGACAATCCCATAATAATCCCAAAATCCCCCACCTTCGACAGAGTCAAAAAGAGTCCCTTCAGTCTCTTCTTTCCACGTCTTTTTAACTATTACTGTAATTCGAATATTGGGTGCCCACCCAGGGGCCCATTGAAAACTCCCGACGTAAATCTTTGGTAATTTCTTCTTCTGCTTTTCCGCTTTCTTTACTTCCTCTTCACTCCATTCCCAAGGCTTCCAATTTGTAATTTCATCAATATGTGATTTCCAATTTGTGGTCCCATCATGCGCTGTCAGTGTAAAGTGGATCTTTTGTGCAAGGCAGGTCTCTATTACTTCCTGATGGCAATACGCACTATCCGCACTTAAATACTTCTCCTCATCTTTTCCCCAATTCGAAAACGCCCGCTTTATCATTTCAACTCCATCGCTCCCACTCTTGGTGTTCCCAGGCCGTAACTCAAACCCATAACAAAGTCCCATCTCATCAAAAATTACTTGTGAATCTAAACACCATCTATCTTGATAGTTCCAAGCTAACCCCTCCATTTTCCTACCGCTCTGTTCATGAGGGGTCGTATCGATACTCAAATGCGGCGCCTTCCTAGGTTTATATTCTTTCGGTAATACTGATTCCATCTGTCGACGTATCCGATACGACATGTTCGCCAAATACTGATTCATTTTATCCAAATGCTCCCTCTCAAAATCCCTTAAAAAATCCCCCATCGTTCGTGGAGCTGCCGTCTCCCCTCTCATCATCGCTTCCACTCCAGGATCCTCTTGAAACTCCTCTAAATCATCCAATGAATCATGCCCATACAAAAAACTTGATACTTGGATTAACCCCAAACGATAGGATCCGTGTGAATTCGCATGCCTTCGCTTCGGTAAACATTTCGCAAATTCTTTTGAAAGACTACTCTGATCAAACACCTCCACCATTGCTCCCAATCCCGTCGCATCCGTTAACTTCTCCCTTGTCGGTATCAGTTTGATATATCTCGGTCCCCAATTCTCATTCGTGTACTTCATCGCTGCTCCTTAAATCCAGCAGCTACTCAATTACTTCTCTCTTGAAAAGTCCTTTTGCATGATGCACCGGATCAGACCCCAAAAAAATTGCTCATTTCTTCTTCACCCAATGGGTGATCCTTTTAGCTTCCTACCGGCGGATGGGGGT
>CAZZBY010000220.1:0-1873 GCA_964652635.1 uncultured Candidatus Marinamargulisbacteria bacterium
TAGAAACCACCATTTTGCCCCCATGTAGTATGTCTTAGGCATCCCGGCCGAAAGGGTCGTGCAGTACCATATCGCTGGCCATCAAGACCATGGTACCTATGTCCTCGACACCCACGATCACCCCGTCCGAAACGAAGTCTGGGACTTATTTGCAAAAACAGCCCCCCTCATGGGTCAAGTATCCGTCATGATTGAACGAGATGATAATATCCCGCCATTTGAGGAGCTCGTCACCGAACTCAATCAAGCAAAAGCCATTTATACCGACAGTATCTATGCCAAAGCATAATCCACCCGCAGAACTCGTTAAAATTCAACAATGGATGTCCACCGCCATTCGCACACTAGATGACCATCACCACCAATTAGCAAATCATCAAGCCAGTCTTTACTTAACAAAATCTAACTATTTAGACTCTCAAGAGCGATTGAATATCTACATCTCAGACTATTGGCCTCGATGTTTAGATGCCTTGGAAAATGACCTCCCTGGCCTAAGAAAATGGCTAGGAGAAAAGCCGTTTCGACAATGGATGACATCCTACCTCGATGCCTATCCATCCAGATCATTTACACTCTCCAATCTCCCTCAAGATGTGATCCCATTTTTAAAAAAAGCGTACACAAAAAAAGACAAAGACATCGTTCTCGAATTAGCCCAATATGAATGGGCCACGCTTTTTGCGTCATTTGCCCCACATAAACCCGCATTTAATGCCAAAAAATTTCTCAGCAACCCCAAAACACTCACACAAGTGCGATTACAGTTTGAACCCCATCTCTCCCTCCTCCATCTCACCTATGATTGGCCAACATGGATCAACTCCAAAACTGCCAAAAAACCCAAGAAAAAAGAAGCCTATATCGCCATTTTCCAACTCAAACACTCTTATGCCACCTACCCCTTAACCAAGGGAGGCTACCTCATTCTCAAAGAAATCGAAAAAGGATGTCCTCTCCATTTAGCCATCGAAAAAGCAATTAAACACCTCACCCCCAAGGAAGTTCAAGCTACCGAAAGCACCCTCCAAACCTTGTTTCAAGACGCAATGACGCTACAATGGTTAATAAAACAGAAATAAAGGGAGACATCGTGACCATCACAGAAAAAATAAAATTACTCTTAAATAAAGTAAAGCCAGACATAATTTTAGTGATTATCCGGTTCGTCATTGGGACTATTTTCATTCAAACCGGACTAGGAAAACTAAATCACTTAGCTGATACCACTCTATTTTTTTCAGATTTAGGGATTCCGCTCCCTCACTTGAACGCCATCATAGCCAGTACCACCGAATTAATCGGTGGAGTATTACTCCTACTAGGCCTTGCCACACGGCTAATCTCCATTCCCCTCAGCACCATAATGATGGTGGCCATCCTCACCGCCCAAACATCGGCCCTCCATTCCATCTCTGATTTTATTCGACTCCAAGAAGTCGATTATCTCCTTTTCTTTCTACTCCTATTTTCAACTGGATCCGGTCAATTTAGCCTCGACAATTTAATCAAAAAACACTTCATCAAGGCAGAGTAGGTACCCCCATACAGACAGTCTTCCCAGGCATGTTCAAGTAGTCAAACTTTCCCTCATCCGTTACACTCTAAGGTCTGATGTACGTCAAAGACATATTTTATTCAATCCAAGGCGAAGGCATATATGTAGGAAAACCCCAGATTTTCATCCGATTTTTTGGGTGCAATATCCACTGCGCTTACTGCGACGAGCCCGATTTTGAAAAAGACAAAGTCAATCACTCCAAAGAGTGGGTGCTCAACCAAATCGACCACTACAAAGACAAACCCCTCCACTCCCTCTCCATGACCGGCGGAGAACCCTTACTCCACACCACCGCCATCCGAGAGCTACACC
>CAZZBY010000221.1:0-1873 GCA_964652635.1 uncultured Candidatus Marinamargulisbacteria bacterium
TCTCCCCAAGCTCAGTCTTGTTTATCTTAGGTCGTAGCAGTGGGTTGATGTGGGTGTTATTGGTATTGCCAATGCCTCTTCGCCTCTCTCTATCAATAATCTATTTTGGACGTATCTCCCCATAATCTCTTTAAATAGGCTTCCCTGCCCGATCCTACTTTATAAAAGTTGTAGTGGAGTACGTTTTTTTCATAGTATTTTTGATGATAGTCCTCAGCTGAATAAAAGCGGGTAGCCCTGGCAATTTCTGTCATAATCGGAGATGGAAACTTTTTGAACTGATTTAATTTTGATTTTGATTCCTCGGCTCGTTTTTTTTGCTGATCTGAATGATAAAAAATAGCTGTCCGATATTGGGGTCCATGATCCGCAAATTGTTGATTCGCTGCTGTGGGGTCAATATTTCTCCAAAATAGGGTGAGTAACTCGTCGTAGGATACTATTTTGGGATTAAAGTGGATTTCGATGGCTTCAGCATGCCCTGTTTTTCCGGTACACACCTCTTCATAGGTAGGGGCTTTGGTTTGTCCTCCAGTGTATCCGACTCTGGTTTTGTTCACTCCGTTGACATGATCAAATATCGGTTCCATACACCAAAAACAGCCTCCAGCAAATGTGGCAATTTCTGCGGTCTCAGCATACATCTTCATTCCTCCCATACACCCGATTACACCAAAGGCCCCCATGTCATTTTTAATACTGGCCTTCATTTCCCTTATTTGTCCTATGGGTTGCTTTGTTCTAGACGGATTATATCTTATATGTCTATAATAACCCCTCCTCAAGTATGGGGGCGTAGCTCAGTTGGTTAGAGCGCCTGCCTGTCACGCAGGAGGTCGACGGTTCGAGCCCGTTCGTCCCCGCCATAGCAATTCCACTTGTGTATCACACCATTGTATATTACCCTAGAATGAGTTGTGTTTTTTATCCTAACCAATTGGAGGAGTTTTACTTTGGACCGCTTTTCTCTTACCCTTTCACATCCCTGGCATGGTATCTCCCCTGGTAAAGATGTGCCAAATTGTGTTAATGCTTTTATTGAAATTGTCCCCTCCGACCCCGTGAAATATGAAATTGATAAAGAAAGTGGGCATCTCAAGGTGGATCGTCCTCAAAAATTCTCTAATTTTTGCCCAACACTTTATGGATTTATCCCTCAAACTATTTGCCGAAGTCATGTCGCTGAATTTGCAATGCGGCAAACTGGACGTGCCAATATCGAGGGGGATGATGATGCTGTTGATATTTGTGTATTAACAGAGCGTCCTATTAACCATGGAGCAGTGGTTGTTCGTGCTATTCCCATTGGCGGATTTCGAATGTTTGATGGGGGTGAAGCCGATGATAAAATCATTGCGGTTTTAGAGAGTGATTATATTTATGGAAATTTTACTACGATTTCAGATGTACCGGTTGGGATTATTAACCGACTTAAGCATTACTTTTTGACCTATAAGCAAATTCCTGATCCAGGTAGCTCTACGCCACATACCTGTACCATTTCTCATACCTATGGTGCGGATGAAGCCAAAGAAATCATCCGGTTAGCGATGAAGGACTATCAAGACATGGTATCCGCTGTTGGAATTGCACAAATTTCATCCGATGCCCACCAATTTTAAGGAGAATATGGAATGAAAGCACCAAAGTTTACAACTCAGATCTTTATCGGAATGCTTCTAGGAGTCGTTGTCGGCCATTATTGGGGAGAAAGTGCTTCTCAGCTTGATATTTTAAGTACTATCTTTTTACGTCTCATTAAGATGGTTATTTCTCCCTTAGTTTTTTCGGCGATTGTTGTTGGAATTGCCAAAGTTGGAGACTTTAAATCTGTGGGGCGTAACGGAGTTAAAACATTTTTGTATTTTCAGAC
>CAZZBY010000222.1:0-1870 GCA_964652635.1 uncultured Candidatus Marinamargulisbacteria bacterium
CGATCCGTGAATGTGAATCCATTGCAAGACTCGAACCTCAAGCATTTACACAGCAACAGCATAACTTGCTCAACTATCTGGCGGCCGCAACTTACAAACTGATACAGAACGCCCCAACCTCAGCCCCCTGAAGCTCCGGCCTCGGGCCACTTCCCTCCCTCCCACACTCCCTCTTCCCACATGAAGACAAATATGTCTGCAAGTAAGTTCGATTTGCCTGGACAAATTTTGCCCTAGTTTAGTGAAGGCGGTTTGTGAGTGAGCGACGTCGTTTTTATTGAGTCGGAGCGTTAGGATCAAAGAAAATAGTATCTCCACCAATTTGGGGATTATTTAAATTGACCGTCTG
The DNA here is from genome assembly GCA_964652635.1 of uncultured Candidatus Marinamargulisbacteria bacterium. Lineage (GTDB taxonomy): Bacteria > Margulisbacteria > Marinamargulisbacteria > SXXA01 > SICP01 > CAMCZW01. The sequence goes on from CAZZBY010000222.1 coordinate 350, forward strand.
TGAAGAAAGGGCGCTGGAATACCCGCCGGGCGCGGTAATTGTATTGTTATTGGTATTTGTATTTGCAATCAAATTGCTATTTCTGTCGGTAAAAGGATTATAAGCGGCTCCGAAGTAACCCTGCACTCGAGGATCTGCCGCAGAATAAGATGATTGGTACCCTTGATAAAGCGCATTTAAAATGGCTTGCTGTTGTGCCAAAGGTAGTCCCGAAAAAGGCGCGGCATTTGATTGAATGTAATTCGTGATATACCAAATCAAAAAATCCATCGCGCCCGGGCGATTCGCGCTTTGTCCACCATCTGCGGTGATGAAGCTAAGAATTGTATTCATCATCCGATCATAAGACGATTGATCATGCGATCGATCAAATGGATTGGCCAATAAAGAATTTCGATAAGCGTCGGCTTCGGCTTCAAATCTTGAAAGAGCGTCATCTTGAGCTTGTGTAGGGGTATAAGGAGGTTTGTCATTTTTCTTGCTGCACCCAGTGTGAAAAACAAACGTCGCTAATCCCAGTATTACGATGAGTCCGTTCTTAATGGATGGTCTAAAGTTGCCCATAAAGTAAACCTCAAGTTAATTCTCTAGTCCTCTAATACAAAGAGTGTGCAATAGGTGGGCCAATAAAGGGGGGCATCGAGGGGGGTGAATTCTCGCCTAGAATACAAGCACTTGCAGTCATTCTGGCAACTGACTGTCTTCTTTACAGTTGTATAGGAGACCGGAAGGCCTCTCAGAAGAGTGTATTTTCCCTTATGATTATAGTTACTTATAGAGTGTTGGGATTTCATACAGGTTTTTCACTTCGCCCGAGTAAACCGTAAGTCCCTCAAATCTAAAACTTATTTGCAGACACGCCCAACGATCTGTCGCCCTAATAGACGCTTAAAAGAGCGTGAAAACATTTTGAATACTTTTTTCCTAGGCAGCAAACAAAGTTGGCAAGCCTTTTGAATTATCCAAAAGTAAGGCTCCGATTTTATCGGAGTAGGGGGGGATATGAAAACGCGATCTTTTCTTTTTCTACTTTCTATTTCAATTTTTTTGGGTTGCGCGAAAGAACCTACAAATACCGTCCAATCTGAACCCGAAGACGTGGCACTTGTTCAGGCCGCTGACGGGCAACTTTATTTCGCCGAATGTTTGAAGGACAAGGGCTTCTCAAATTTATCGGCCTGTGAATTTGATTCAAATATTGATCGGGGAGTAAAAGAAGGCGTGAGAGGGTATGTGGCTAGTGAGACTTACTACAGCCCTTACTATAATTACTACGTTTACAACCCTTACCAATTCAACCAATCGCCAACCCAATTTTCTAACTATTGGAATTGGCCATCGAACTGGTTCCTGTACTTAGGATACGGATCGAATTGTTCCGGAACCAGTAACAACGCAAACACGTGCGGTCAGTGTTTTTCCTATTATAGGCCGTCACAATGCATGCGCCGTTATGCTTGTAGTTATTACTTTTATTAATCCCAGTTGAGGCCTAAAAATTCTAAGGGAGAGATAATTTCC
>CAZZBY010000223.1:0-1863 GCA_964652635.1 uncultured Candidatus Marinamargulisbacteria bacterium
ACTCTCACGCAGCCTGAAACGCCGCATACATCTTTTTAGGATCATGCCCACCACGCAATAACTTCTGAATCTGACGATCCGTCAAATGCGTCACGAGCTCCAATAATTCCGGATACTTACCAAAGAAATGCTTACGAATATAACTCCCAGGTTCCACAACATACTTCTGATACTCACCATCCACAACTTCACCCATGCGCCTAATCAACAACTCCCGATGTTCAGACGCAAGCAACGGATCCCAATCCGACCCCCACACCACCTTAATCACGTTCCAACCCGCCCCACGAAACACGCCTTCCAACTCTTGAATAATCTTGCCATTTCCACGAACAGGACCATCCAAACGTTGCAAATTGCAATTCACAATAAACGTCAAATTATCCAAATTTTCACGTGCCGCAATGGACAATGCCCCCAATGTCTCAGGCTCATCCACCTCACCATCCCCAATCACCGCATACACACGAGGCTCACGAACAAACGAAACAATACCCCGCGCTTGCAAATACCGATTAAACCGCGCTTGAGAAATGGCAAGAAGCGGCCCCAGCCCCATCGACACAGTCGGAAACTGCCAAAACGTCGGCATCAAATACGGATGGGGATAGGAGGACAACCCGCCCACAGGAGCCAACTCTCGACGAAACTGATGCAACTGAGCCTCTTTTAAGCGTCCTTCTAAAAACGCTCGAGCATAATTTCCTGGCGAGGCATGCCCCTGAAAAAAAATCTGATCCGCCTCATGCCCAGTACCATTACCACGAAAAAAATGATTAAATCCCGTCTCCAAAATGGTCGCGCTAGACGCATATGTCGAAATATGACCACCCAACCCATCATCATTACTATTCGCCTTCACAACCATCGCCATCGCATTCCATCGAATATAACTCCGGATCCTGCGCTCAATCTCCAAATCACCGGGATACTCCGGTTCCTCGGAAGCAGGAATCGTATTCACATACGGAGTCGTTACCGGCCCAGGAGCAGAAATCCCCTGAGCATGAAGATGTTCATGCAGCCCACGCAACAAATCCATCGCTTTCTCTCGCCCCTGATAGCGCAACACATAATCAAGCGCCTCCACACAACGAGCATATTCAAGATCAAGCGACGATACAGACATAAACTAAACGCTAACAAAGTATCCCCACAAAATCAATACTAAAGCTACACTTGAAATTACCAAAAATATTGGTAATATAACCAAAAATATTGGTAATACAACTAAGGAGAATCAGATGTTAAATTTACTCTTTGGAAATCAAACTACCGAGTACATTTTATTCTACTTACTCCGCAATGATCACGCCTACGCCAGACAATTAGCGACTCGATTTTCCCTCGCCATAAACAGCATTCAAAACACATTGCTAAAACTAGAAAAAGCAAATATTCTAATCAGTTATACCCAAGGCAGAACCCGAATCTATACCTTCAACCCACAATGGCCGTTCCTAAGTGAATTTAAAACATTTCTAGAAAAAGCCTACAAATATCTGCCGAAAGAAATTCAAGAAAAACAATATGATCCTCCAAAACGCAAACGTCCTAGAAGAACAGGAAAGCCGTTGTGAATTTCAAAAAAATAACAATCCCACGTCTTGCAGCATATATCTACACCACATTAAGAAGCCACAATATAGAGTGCACATTAGTGGGAGGAAGCTGCGTTTCTATCTACACGGACAACAAGTACCTATCCTTCGACTTAGACTTCATCACTTATGAAAATAATAAGAAAATCACAAACGCACTCAAAAGCATCGGATTCCAATACGACAAAAAAAAATATTACACACACCCAGAATGTCCTTTTTTTATCGAATTCCTGAATCCTCCAATTGCCATAGGAAACGA
>CAZZBY010000224.1:0-1841 GCA_964652635.1 uncultured Candidatus Marinamargulisbacteria bacterium
TTTTTCGGCGATTGTTGTTGGAATTGCCAAAGTTGGAGACTTTAAATCTGTGGGTCGTATCGGAATTAAAACATTTTTGTATTTTCAGACTGCTACTATTGTCGCTTTGTTATCCGGTCTCTTTTTAGTTGACTTTGCTCAGCCGGGCCGAAACATGAAAATTGATTTACCAGTTCAGGGGACTGATGTTGGAATTCAAGCTGTTGCACATCAGGATTTAAAATCCTTTGTGACTCATTTAATCCCTTCAAGTTTGTTTGATGCCTTGGCTAAGAATGAAATTTTACAGATTGTTATCTTTTCTTTGTTTTTTGGAGTTGCATTGGCTGCAATTGATAAAAAGGGAGAGAGTCTTCTCAAAGGGATTGATGCTCTTTCTCACTTAATGTTTACGATGACTCGATATGTAATGGCATTTGCGCCACTTGGAGTTTTTGGAGCTCTTTCTGCGGTCGTTGGCCATTATGGGATAGGAATCCTACAGGGATATCTTTATTTAATTGCTTGTTTTTATGCAGGTTTGGTGCTTTTTGGATTTGGCATTTTAGGTACCGTTTGTTTCTTACTTGATATCCCATTCTGGAAATTAATGACTTACCTTAAAGAGCCTATTTTGCTTGCGTTTAGTACAGCTAGCTCTGAAGTTGCGCTCCCAAAAGCCATTGAGCGACTAGAAAAATACGGCTGTAGTGATCGTATCACGGGCTTTGTATTGCCTCTGGGATACTCCTTTAATCTTGATGGATCTATCATGTACATGACGTTTGCAACCATGTTTATTGCTCAGGCTTACGGGATTCAACTGACCGTTCAGCAACAGATTGTCATGTTACTCATGATGATGCTGACTAGCAAAGGAATGGCAGGTGTCCCGCGGGCGTCACTGATCGTCATTGCGGGGGCATTAACCAGCTTTAATATCCCGATTGAAGGATTGGCCATCGTCATTGGAATTGACCAGATTTTAGATATGGGCAGATCCGCTATTAATGTTGTTGGAAACGGAGTAGCGACAGCAGTAATCTCTAAATGGGAAAATGAGCTTAATGTCAACGTATTAGCAGAACCCGCCTAATCGAATGAGGTTGTGAATGCGTGAGGTCATTGTTAATATCGATGATCTTGGGCTTCATCCAGCCGTTACTCGCGCCGTTACCGACCTTGCCTTAGTTGGCACTGTTAACAGTGCGTCTGTGATGGCGAATGGGCCTTGCGTTTCGGATGCCTTGACTCTTCGTGGCAAAGTCCTTCTGGGTGCTCATCTTAACATTTTGAGGGGACGTCCTATTTCCCCTATTTCTCATATTTCAACCTTGGTCAATTCTCAAGGATATTTTTTTGGGGATTATTCGACCTTATTTTGGAAGTGTTTGTCCCGTCAAATTTCTCCAGACCATGTGGAAATTGAATGGCGAGCGCAGATTGAAGCTTTGGTTGATATGGGAATTTCGATTGCTCATCTTGATTCGGAAAAACATACCCATGTATGGCCAATGCTGACACCGATTATATGCCGCTTGGCTGAGGAGTATCGTATCCCGCGCATTCGCTACCCCTATGAGGTGCAAGTTGGACTTCCGTTACATTTTGGACATGTACGAGCTGCGCTTTTAAGATATTTTAGTCGTAGCATGGTCTCAATTTGCCCTAGAACACATTTTTTATCCTATTCATGGGGGTTAGCAGATCAATCTCATCGATTATCTGCCAAAACGTTTATTAACCACCTTAATCGACTTCCTCCCCTGTGTTCAGTTGAGATTATTTGTCATCCAGGGAATCCGCTTCCAGGTGACGCTCCAATTGGACCTGAATTTGGAAAATTACGTGTCTATGATCTT
>CAZZBY010000225.1:0-1831 GCA_964652635.1 uncultured Candidatus Marinamargulisbacteria bacterium
CATTTGTAGGCGTCCCAGGAAGGAAAATTAAGTGAGCTCTACCTACATCATTGCGGAAGCAGGAGTCAATCATAACGGCGACGTCGTACTTGCAAAGCAGCTTGTTGACGCCGCAAAAAAAGCCGGAGCAGATGCGGTAAAATTTCAAACATTCAAGGCAGAAAATTTAGTAACGGTAACAGCAAAGCAAGCAGCATACCAAATAAAAAACACCGGAATGTCCGAGTCACAGTTTGCCATGCTGAAACGTCTAGAATTATCAGAGGATGCGCATCATAGTTTAGTAGAGTATTGCAACGAGAAAGAGATTCAATTTTTGTCGAGTGCCTTTGATTTGGAAAGCATTGCATTTTTGGATCAGCTTGGAATGCCTATTTTTAAAATTCCGTCTGGCGAACTTACCAATAGTCTTTATTTGCATGCTGTAGCAGCCCTTAAAAAACCCGTTATTTTGTCTACAGGCATGGCAACGCTGGATGAAATGAAAGACGCGGTTGATCGTTTAAAATGTAATGGCCTTCGCGAAGATCAAATCACCGTATTGCATTGCACAACCGAATATCCCGCTCCCATGGAGACAGTGAATCTACGAGTAATGCACACAATTCGTGATGCCTTGCATACAAATGTTGGATATTCCGATCACACAGAAGGGATTGAAGTTCCGATTGCCGCAGTAGCGCTCGGCGCGACCATCATCGAAAAGCATATGACGTTGGATAAAACCTTCCCCGGGCCAGATCATAAATCATCACTAGAGCCTGCTGAATTTGCAGCAATGGTACAATGTATCCGTAATATTGAATCCGCACTGGGAAATGGAAATAAAGTGGTGTCAGAAATAGAAAAACAAAATAGCCTCGTAGCACGAAAAAGTATCGTGGCAAAAGTGCCAATCAAAAAAGGGGAAATTCTATCTGAAGATAACATGACCGTTAAGCGGCCGGGATACGGTATTAGCCCGATGAGCTGGGACAATGTTTTAGGAGGAAAAGCAATTCGAGATTTTGAAATTGATGAATTGATTGATTTATTATGAAAATTTTAACCATTACATCTATTCGATCGGAATATAATTTGCTTGCTGGTTTATTAAAGAAGCTTCATGAAGATCCTGATTTGGACTCTAGGCTTTTGGTGTCGGGTGCTCATTTATCCCAAACGTATGGTTATACTGTCCGTGAAATTGAAAAAGACGGACTGAATATCTTGTCAAAAATTGAATCATTAATTGACTCTGATAGCAAATCGTCACGGTTAAAATCGGCAAGTATTTTTCTCCAGAACGCCATGGATTGTGTGTCTCAATTTTTACCGAATTTAATTATTTACGCCGGTGATCGAGAAGATTGTATGGTGGGAGCTCTCCTGGGCGGGTATCTTGGGATTCCGACGCTTCATTTTTACGGAGGAGATCATGTTCCGGACGGCAATATTGATAACCCCATTCGACATAGCGTTTCAAAATTATCATCGGTGCATTTTGTTTCGCATCCAAGCCATCAGGAGCGACTCTTGGCATTAAAAGAAGATCCGTCTCGCATTTTTTGTATTGGAAGCATCGCATTAGACAAATTTAATGCATTTCAACGACTCACTAAACCTGAGATCAGGAAGCGGTTGGGGCGCAGTGATGTATTCGAAAGATACGCGTTATTAATATTTCATCCGATTTTAGAAGAGTCTGCATGTGCATATCAACACCTGGAATCAATTTTGAAGGCATTAAAAGCACAGCGAATCCCAACCCTAATCGGGTATCCGAATATCGATGCCGGCAATAAAAAAATTATTCAGGGCAAGCACCCCGAGGCGCGTTTTGAGCACACCC
>CAZZBY010000226.1:0-1816 GCA_964652635.1 uncultured Candidatus Marinamargulisbacteria bacterium
CATTGCCTCAATATGGAAACACATCGGCGTCATCGATTCCGATTGCCTTGTATGAGGCGGTTGCCCAAAAGCGAGTGTCTCGCGGAGATTTACTTGTGTTGGTTGGGTTTGGTGCTGGATTTACTTGGGGGGTAACCCTTTTGCGCTGGAGTTGTTCATGAAAATTGCATTTGTATTTCCTGGTCAGGGATCTCAAAAGGTAGGTATTGGATTGGATGTGGCGCAATCTCTTCCAGAGGCCAAAGTGTTATTTGATCAGGCCGATGATATTTTGGGATATTCGATTTCCAAAATTTGTTTTGAAGGTCCAGAAGCGCAATTAAAAGATACACGAAATGCCCAACCTGGATTGTTTTTAGTGTCGGCGGCATTGTTGATGGCGTTGTCTCAGCGCGGATTTAAGCCATCGGTAGTGGCTGGACATAGTTTGGGTGAATTGACTGCCTATTATGCAGCGGGTGTTTTAACACTTGAACAGGCTTTAAAGTTAATTCAAGTTCGTTCTGAAGCGATGTCTTCGAGTTATCCATCGAATGATTCAGCCATGGCGGCGGTGATGAAGCTGGATTTGGCGGATATTCAGTCTGTTTTGGCTGATTTTAAAGATGTTCCTGTTGTTGCCGCAAACCTTAACTGTCCTGGGCAAATTGTGATTTCAGGGACGAAATCTGGGGTTGAAGCTGTTGGAAAATTGCTTTCTGAAAAGGGGGGAAGGCTCATCCCTCTGCCGGTAAGTGGAGCATTCCATTCTCCATTAATGCAGGCCGGTGCTGCTCAGTTGGCGGCTCAGCTGGACCAGTTTATATTTCGGGATGCTCAAATTCCAATTGTACTTAATCGACTGGCTGTACCTTGTTTAGATGGGGGACAGTTGAGAGATAATGTGGTGTTGCAGGTGGTATCTCCCGTACGTTGGATTGAATCGGTTCAGTATCTTTCAACTCAGGTGGATGTCATTATTGAATGTGGTGCTGGTAAAGTGCTGTCTGGATTATGTAAAAAAATTGATTCAGAGTTTCCGGTGTATTCTGTGTCCACATTTGAAGATGTTGTCCAATTGTCATTGTCATAAGGAGAATTTAATGAATTTAAAAGATCAAGTGGCCATTGTTACTGGCGGATCTCGTGGGATTGGCTTTGGAATTTCAGAGGCCTTGTCCCGAGAAGGGGTCAATGTTGTTGTTGTTGCAACTCAACAGGTTAAATGTGACGAAGTGGCAGGTGAATTTGCTCGAAAATATGGAACTCAAAGTATTGGTATCGCTTGTGATGTCTCGTCATCCGAGTCCGTTCAAGCAATGGTGAAATCTGTGATGGACAAGTTTGGACGTGTCGATATTTTGGTTAATAATGCAGGAATTACCCGAGATAATTTGCTTTTGAGAATGTCTGAGGATGAATGGCAGCAGGTTGTTAATATTAATTTAGGGTCTGTTTTTAATTGCACAAAAGCGGTAATGCGACCGATGCTGAAGCAAAAGAAGGGGCGTATCGTTCAAATTTCGTCGGTAGTGGGGGTAATGGGAAATCCTGGTCAAGCTAATTATGCAGCATCTAAGGCTGGAATTATTGGATTTAGTAAGTCTATTGCCAAGGAAGTGGGTTCTAAAGGGATTACTTGTAATGTTGTTGCACCGGGCTTTATTGATACGGATATGATTGCGACTTTACCTGCGGAATATATTGATAATATAATAGCTCAAGTTCCCCTACGACGGCTTGGTAGTATCGATGATGTGTCAGCGGTGGTGGTGTTTTTATGCTCTGATATTGCTGCGTATGTGAGAGGGCAGGTCATGGGAGTGGATGGGGGAAG
>CAZZBY010000227.1:0-1814 GCA_964652635.1 uncultured Candidatus Marinamargulisbacteria bacterium
ACCGCAACATCTGACATCTGAGGCATCGAATGTGATACTGGAACTACAGCTGGTGCAGGAGCCGATGCCGACACATAATGAGCCGCAGGGGATTGGTGGGCCCCCACAAGATCTTTTCTAATTTCAATTTTGACGCCATTCTCTTCAATCGCAAGATGCGAAATACATGCCTCTTCAACTAAGGCAACTAAACGCTTGATCTCTTTTAAATCCATAATCGTAATACCTCAATTAAGAAATGACTAAATCACAATAAGTGAAACTATTAAAACGACCCGATCATAGTAACTGATTTGAAGATCTTATGCAAAATCCTATAGAATCGTCACTATGTCCAAACAATACTGCAAAATACCAGCTCAACAATTATCCATCAACTCCAAAACAATTGACCAAATTCCTGGTGACAAATCGATTTCCCATCGCGCCATCATTTTGGCAAGTTTGGCCGATCACCCGATCACCATCACCAACTTTTTATACTCAGATGACTGCCTCCACACCGCTGATATTTTTAGGAAACTCGGTGTCTCTATCGTTGTTCAACCCGATTACTCCGTTGTTGTTCATGGCAAAGGTAAACAAGGCTTGGTGGGGACTTCTCAACTTCTAGATGTCGGCAATTCAGGTACCAGCATCCGCCTACTCACTGGCTTACTCTCCGCTCAAACCTTCCAATCCACCATCGCTGGAGATGCCTCTATTGCAAAACGCCCCATGAAGCGCATCATTGATCCCCTTACTCAAATGGGAGCCACTATCACAGGTCAGGCCCTCCTCCACAAAACCGATATCTACCCACCGCTTACGATTACAGGAAATCCCCAATTACAGGGCATCCACTACGCCATGCCAGTGGCCAGTGCCCAAGTGAAATCCTCACTCTTACTCGCCACATTATTCGCAAATTCGCCCACTACTATCATCGAAAAAAAACCATCCCGAGATCATACCGAACGCATGCTTAAAACCTTTGGAATCGACATTAAACAAGACGGCACCACCATCACCATGACCCCTCCAGATCAACTGACACTCTCAACGGGAAAGCATATCCATGTCCCTTCCGATTTTTCATCCGCCGCATTTTTTATCGTATTAGCTGCCATCATCCCAGGTCTCACGCTTACCATCAAAAACATTGGACTTAACCCCACTCGAAGTGCCTTATTAGACGTCCTCACGCAAATGAAAGCCAATATCCAAATCACACCAAACCCATCCCCCAATGCAGAGCCAACGGGTGAGATTATCATTACTGGATCAGTCCTCACCAACATCGACGTACCCCCGCACCTGATTCCCATCATCATCGACGAAATCCCCATCCTTACGGTGGCCGCACTCCTCGCCAAAGGGACGATGCGCATCAGCAACGCCGAAGAGCTTCGCATCAAGGAATCCGACCGCATTGCAGAAATTGTCACCCTCATCCGCGCCATCGGCGGTGTCATTGCCGAAACTCCAGATGGCTTCACCACACAAGGCTTAAATACCCCAAAACCCTTCACCTACAACGCAGGCCACGATCATCGCATGGCCATGTCCGCCATCATCCTCGCCATCGCCACCCAAGTAGACGCAGAAATAAATGGTTGTGACTACATTGCAACGTCATTCCCTAATTTCTTCAAAATTTTAAACGATCTAGATATCCAATTTTCACTCAAATAATTCTCCACAAAAGTTTAAAAAAATCCAAAAATGTCAATAATCCTTCAAGGACAATGAGATTTATCCCAGATGGGATTGTTGCGAAATACCCCATCTGCACAATTTTCGCCATGCTTAACTCTACCGGCTACGCTGAAGCT
>CAZZBY010000228.1:0-1810 GCA_964652635.1 uncultured Candidatus Marinamargulisbacteria bacterium
CCAACGGCCTTTGGGGGGTGTTTGAGGTGTTTGGTTAAATTATTTGGCTTGGGTGTTTGATTATAAGATCGGTGGAGGGTATTGTAAAGTCATGTTGACAGGTCAGTTTGAATTGGTTTCGGAGTATCTGCCTTCGGGGGATCAGCCTCGGGCGATTTTGCAGTTGTTGGATGGGATTTCGTCGGATGACAAGTACCAGATTTTGCTGGGAGTGACGGGGTCGGGTAAGACATTTACTATGGCCAATGTCATTGCCAAATTGAATCGACCTACTTTGGTTTTGGCGCATAATAAGACCTTGGCTGCCCAGCTGTGTGCGGAATTTAGAGAGTTTTTTCCCAATAATGCAGTCGAGTAGTTTGTCTCTTATTATGACTATTATCAGCCTGAGGCCTATGTGGCGGCCAGGGATGTGTATATTGAAAAAGAAGCTGATATTAATCAGGAAATCGAACGTTTGCGGCATCGCGCGACGCGGTCGTTACTGATTCGGCGGGATGTCATTATTGTTGCGTCGGTGTCCTGCATTTATGGCTTGGGCTTGCCTGAGGAGTATATGCGCGGGGTGATTCCGCTTAAACGGGGGCAGGTTTTGAATCGGGCTCAATTTTTGAGGGACCTGACTAAAATTCGATATGAGCGTCATGATATTGAACTTATGCGTGGAAAATATCGGGTGAAAGGGGATGTTATTGATATTTATCCGTCGTGGGAAGAGCATCTGTTGCGCTTGGAATTTTTTGGGGATGAACTTGAACGGTTGTCGATGATTCATCCTATTAGTGGCAATGTCATCGAAGAGTTGGATGAGATGGGGATTTTTCCGGCTACTCACTATGTGGTCAACGAAGGCTTGCATCCGGCCATGATGGGAATTAAGCAGGAGTTAGATTCTCGCTTACTTGAATTACGGGCCAATGGGAAAGAGTTGGAAGCTCATCGTCTTGAACAACGGACAAAATATGACATGGAAATGATGGCTGAAGTAGGCTATTGCAAGGGCATTGAAAATTATAGTCGGCAGTTGTCAGGTCGTGCGCCTGGGGAACCCCCGGGAGTGTTGCTGGACTTTTTTCCGAATGATTTTTTGACGGTGATTGATGAATCTCATGTAACATTACCTCAGATTCGAGGGATGTATAATGGAGATCAAGCTCGTAAGCGGTCTTTGGTGGATTTTGGTTTTCGGTTGCCGTCAGCACTGGATAATCGACCTCTGAAGTTTGATGAGTTTGAAGCAAAAATTGGACATTGTATTTGTGTGTCGGCGACGCCTGGCGTATACGAATTGGAACAGTGCCGACGGTTGGATGCAGAAATTGAGACATTGTCTGATGAAGAGAAAGCGTCAATTTGGCACCCCTATCATGTCGTTGAGCAAATTATTCGCCCTACAGGATTGGTGGACCCTCAAGTGGTGGTGAAACCGAGTTTGTATCAGATGGATGATGTGATGATGGAAGTGGATACGGTTATCCAACGAAAAGAGCGGGTATTAATCACGGCTCTTACTAAAAAAATGTCCGAGGATATTACCGATTTTTTATCTCAGAAGGGGATTAAAGTTCAGTATTTGCATTCGGACATTACGGCCTTGGATCGAATTGATATTTTGCATGACTTGAGGGTAGGGAAATATGATGTCTTGGTGGGTGTTAATTTACTAAGAGAAGGGTTGGATTTGCCAGAAGTATCTTTGGTGGTGATTTTGGATGCGGATAAGGAAGGGTTTTTGCGTAATCAGAGATCTCTGATTCAGACGATGGGGCGGGCGGCTCGGAACGTGAATGGGCGAGTGGTGTTGTATGCC
>CAZZBY010000229.1:0-1796 GCA_964652635.1 uncultured Candidatus Marinamargulisbacteria bacterium
AAGATAGGAAGTAGAAAATTGAAGCGTAATGCCATACTCACAAATTTCCTCAACCAAGGCTTGAAGAATTTCCTTAGGGTTAACTACAGACGTTGTAGGGGCGTATATGGCCTCTTTGTAGGTAGTAGTCAGGGGCTCAAGTTTGGATAACTCATTCTTGGAGATTAAACGAGCTGAGGCCCCATTTAATTGAGCCCTGTTATAAAGTGTATGAAGTGTCGATTGCTCAGCCTGGGTTTGACAAACAATCACCTTTCCACAATGAAGGATGGAAATCTTTTTTCGAGCACAAAATTCTTTCATCAATTTAGACCCAGCAATACAAAACTGAGATTTTAAAGAATCCTGAGTGTAATAAATGCCAGAATGCAAAATACCACTGTTACGCCCCGATGCATGAGCTCCGATATGATCTTCTTTTTCGATAATTAAAATCGATGTCACACCATTCTTGGCAAGGCGTAGCGCAATCGTAAGACCAATAATACCCGCCCCACAAATGACATAATCATAACGAGACTGAGATATCATTATTCAAAATGGGTTTTGAAGACGCTTTTTAAAAATTGAACATTCGAATACGATGCGTCTGAATACAATCTAAGTTCAGGATTATGGCGAAGTGCCAAAACCATTTCATCAACTCCTTCTTCAACAGAAATGGATGTATTAAATTTAAGATATTTTGAAATTCGATCAAAATTAACTTTATAGTTTCGAGGATCATCAATGACATCTTGATAGTCCACCTGAACACCCGGAAGTTTCTTTTCGATAATTTTAGCCACATCATGAATAGTAAAATTCATAGACGTACTACCGACATTAAATATTTTGGGTTTGACATCTTTCGAGGGAGCCTTTAAGGCTAGCCGAAAGGCTTGTGCGACATCTCGGCAGTGAATAAATGGCCTCCATTGATTGCCCCCAAATACCTGAAACTTTCCATCTACAACACCGCGTGCTGTAAGGGTATTGACAACTAAATCAAATCTCATCCGATCAGAAAGTCCAAAAACAGTAGAAAGGCGCAAAATAACAGGTTCAATATTTCCACAGCGATCTAACAACACTTCTTCAGACATAATGCGAGTTTTAGCATAAAGAGAGACGGGATTGAGGGGAGAATCTTCAGTTAAAAATTGATCACTACTTGCACCGTAAACACTACAGCTTGAGGCAAAAATCAGTCTTTTAATTCCATAAAAATTGGCAGTTTCAACCAAAATTTTAGTTGCTTCATAATTTAAATTAAGCGTTTCTTTGGCGTTAAGGCTGCAAGCAGGGTCTCCTACTAATGCCGCAAGTGCAATAATATAATCCACATCTTTAAGTGAATTAACAACAGCACGGATATCACAGATATCCCCTTCAATAATTTCGACTTGAGGATGATTCTCAAAACCTTTAATTCCACGCTTTCCATAAGTAAAGTTTTCAATGATTTTGACATAATAGCCGTCTTCAATCAGCATTGGGATTAAGTGAGCCCCGATATACCCTCCACCGCCGGTGACCAAAACACGCTTATTGCGACCAAAATTAAGCTTATCTACAGATTCCCTCTGAATTTCCTTAATACCAAGCATGTCATCAATTTTGACCGAATGCCGATATGTATTTTTGGTGGGGTTATGAACCAGGTCAAAAATATTAGGAGCAACAGATACCGGAAGATTAAGTCGGCGCGATCGAGAAACAAGATCCGTAATGACACTATCTTTTGCGGATGGCATTGCAATAGCGATTTTATTAATTTTGAGTTCATCAACATAATGCTCAAGCTTGGAAGTAGG
>CAZZBY010000230.1:0-1754 GCA_964652635.1 uncultured Candidatus Marinamargulisbacteria bacterium
TTTGCCTTATGGCGGATGGATAGATTCCGGGACTGATGCAGAGAGGATCCCCGAAGATGATTATGGATTTGGTTATTACCGCTATAGAGCAGTGATCCCAGATGGAGTCGAAGAATACTCTTTAATATTCTCCGCAGACGGGAAGTCTTCTAATGACCCTACAAAATCATGGGTGCAGTGGGAAAAATCGATACGCATTCAGCTTACTAATGATAAGAGAGTGCTCAATATACCAACGGCGATCGGCATTCACGCGGAAACCTATTGGGACATCATGTCTATCGTTAATCATTACCCCGATATTGTAGAGCCGATCTATAACGAAGCACTGCATATATTTAATGGTGCTGTGAGCATGGAAGAGCTTCGGATGTTGAACCATGGCGATGACAATGGGTCAGCGGAGCTAAAATATCGTCGCATTATTATTCGAATGATAGCCCACTTCTTATTTGTGACATCTCAGTACCGCGTCCTAACTTCCAATGCGCCCTTTTGGACACCACCTCACTTTATTACCGGAGAAAGTTTAGGATTGAGTATTGCTACTCATTTGGCGGGAGCCATTGATATCAGCGATTTTATGCGCTTTATGAAAGGTCGTTTGGATATGGCTCCCAACATTGCATCGATCACCTATGGGCGCTTTACGATATCTGGCAAGACGCCTGAGGAAATACAGCCTATATTGAAAGCAGGTGAGGTTGATGTGGTTTACTTCGCGCCTGATGGACAGATCCAACTTGCTGTTAAAGGGGATAGTCGGGAAGAGGTCGATGCCGCAGTCCGTGCCGTTGCGGAAAAATTGCATATGTCCGCTGATACGATGAACACGCAGTACCCTGTATCACTACAGACACATCACAATCTTCATGGGGGATGGTTTGAACAGCGTATCAGAGAGCTTGTGAAAGCAATGAATTTTCGTGATCCGCAGATACCGATCTTAGACACGACCGATCCAAAGGTTCGTGTTCTTCGCATCGCTGAACAAGTCCGATCGGCATTTTTTAGAAATATTTTTAATCCGATCCATGCATTCCAAGCCCATGCCATTATTAATGGCGCAAACCTTATGAGGCTTTCTTCGCAGCCTGGAACATGGCTACGACCCGATGATAAGTTTTTTGGCGCGCGCTTAGTCGGGGACTCTCAATCAGGTTCTAGATTTGCCGGACAAGCTGACCATTTATGGACATTTGCTTCTAAAGATATTTTTGCTGAACGAAAGCATAGGAAGGGGATAGAGCTCCTTTCAACTCAAAAAATTAAGATCGAGGTCGGCCCTACTGCCACCGGATCTGTTCGAGCTTATGCTCCTATTGACGGAAAGCCTGGTCAATATAGCGATATCTGGGTTCTTTTGACGAAGGGAGAATCCGGGAATTACGAAGTCACTTTACCCACAGGAACTACAGAATTTGAATTCTGGTGGACAGACGGAAGAGAGATCAAAAGTCCCGGCTTGCAGGGAGGGCATCAGGAAGGACCATTTTTTATTACCTATGATGATAAACAAATTTTGCCTCTGACAGCAACTCAAACAAAGGTCTATGTGTTGTCTGTAGGAGCCTCTCACACAGTGGGACAGGGGCCAACCATGAAAAAACAAAAAGGTGGTTACAGGCGATACTTGAACCAGATGCTACCTGACAACTTTGAGTTTATAGGGGATTTTAAAGATTTTAAAGATGAGGATGTTGATGGGACTACTGCTAATTTAAAACATTACGGCATTGGAGGTCAAACCACGG
>CAZZBY010000231.1:0-1720 GCA_964652635.1 uncultured Candidatus Marinamargulisbacteria bacterium
ACCTTCACCCAACACAAATCCGTCGCGATCCTTATCATAAGGTCTCGATGCAGTGAGGAAGTCGTCATTTCGCTCAGACAATGCTTTCATAGAAGAAAAACCACCCACTCCGGCTTTGGTAATCGCAGCTTCGGATCCTCCGGCAATCATGATGTCTGCTTTATTCAGACGGATGTAATCAAAAGCATTGGTAATCGCATGAGCTGATGATGCACAAGCAGAAACTGTACTGTAATTGATGCCCATCAGGCCATATTTAATCGAAATATGACCGGGAGCAATATCTGAGATCAGTTTGGGAATCAGGAATGGGCTATATCGAGGTGGCCCCGTGAGCAATGCAGCTTCTGATAAGTCATGTTCCAGGGTATAGAATCCTCCGATTCCTGAACCCCAGATGACTCCAAAACGGGTAAGATCCATTCCTTCCGTCTGAACACCGGAGTCCTTCATTGCCTCTTCCGCCACGATCAGGGCATATTGAGCAAAAGGGTCAATTTTTCTGGCTTCTTTCTTATCAAGGTAATTCTCGGCAGCAAAGTCTTTTAACTGACATACGAATCTGGTTCTGAACAAACTGGCATCAAAATAACTGATTGGGCAAGCACCGCTTACACCCATTTGAAGCCCATTCAAATAAGAGAATTGATTCAACCCAATAGGAGTTAAAGCCCCGATACCAGTAACAACAACTCGCCTCATACGCTGCTGCGTTTTATAATTCTCCTCACACCTGTGTAAGAAGATATAAATTTAGTAAACTTATTAGATTGGTTATTTGCAGTTTGCCTCCAGGTACGCTATAGCCTGGCCGACAGTTTGGATTTTCACCACTTGAACATCCGGAATAGAAGTGTCGAACTCCTTTTCGAATTCCATGATAAGTTCCACAGTATCAAGGGAGTCTGCACCTAAGTCATTTACAAAACTAGCTTCTGTAGTGACTTCGGCCTCATCTACAGCCAGTTTATCGACTATAATTTTTTTGACTCTTTCAGCAATTGTTGACATGTTTAATTTTTTTTTTATGATTTTTTTTAAACCATGGCGCAAAATAAAGGATTCATATAAGGAATACCAAAATAATTTTTGCTTTTTTTACGGACTTTCAATTTGCTTTGCGTTCTAAATCGATTATTTGTTATAAAATCCAACGCCATTTTAAGATAGAAATGATTCATCACAATACCAAGATCATAGCAACAATAGGCCCTTCATCCAATAAATATGAGCATTTATTGGCTCTTGCAAAGGAAGGGGTCGCCATCTTCAGACTGAACTTTTCACACGGCACCCATGAGGACCATGCTGCAGTCATACAACATGTAGCGCAAATCAACCGGGAATACGATGCCCATGTTGGTATATTATGTGATCTGCAGGGGCCCAAATTGCGAATCGGTCAAATTGAAAACAACAGTCTTGAAGTAGTGCCCGGTGACATCCTTACGTTCACCAATGAACCATGCATTGGCAACCGCAATGGGATATACATGAGCTATGCAAATTTTGCCCACGATGTCACTCCGGGAGAAATCATTCTGATAGATGATGGAAAATTTGTCTTCGAAGTCGTTGAAACCAACAAAAAAAATTCAGTAAAACTGAAATGTCTCTTTGGTGGTATCCTGTCTTCCAACAAAGGAGTGAATTTACCGGATACCCAGGTTACTTTGCCATCATTAACGGAGAAAGATTTGCACGACCTCGATTTCATTCT
>CAZZBY010000232.1:0-1712 GCA_964652635.1 uncultured Candidatus Marinamargulisbacteria bacterium
CACTTTAAGCTCGGGGAGTTTATAAAAAAAGTTACGAAAGTCCCCAGTGACCCGATTCGAATCCAAGTCATACAAATGATCAAGCCTAAATACCATCTTCCATTGAGGGGAAATAATACGCGAAAACACCACTGTGGTTTGCAGTTGATCATCCAGCCTGGCAGGGTTGGATAAAAGCACTTCTCGGCCCTGATATTTAAGCGTCGTCAAAATATCCTGATCAGAAGGAAGCTTTAGTTGATGCGAAAGCTGAGTATCAAAAGTCCGAAAGTGGGCCACAAAATTATCCGATTGCAGATGAGTGAACGTATAAATCGTATCCTGATTAAATTTACGGGTAGATTGCAATGACAAGGTTTCATAGCGTTGAGTCAAATTTTTAGTATGGTCGGCCCCAACATCAAAATAATCACCGATCATCGTATAAACCGCTTTAATCCCAGACGAATTCAAATGAGTCCGCCCCGAAGAGCTAATCCGCTCAGCGTCCGTACTGTGATACTTCCCCGAAAGTAACCATTGATCCGTCAATTGAAATCGATGCTCCAATTGAAGAGAGTCGTTCAATCGATTCGTATCCATTTCCCTCAGTTGATAATAGTAGGCCATCCCATCATGCGGGCCATAGTGATAGTATTGCCGGACTCCAACACCAACACCCTTAAACTGATACCAGTCCACAAGCACACTGGATTCATGCCCATTCCGATAATCATAATCCACCACATTTTGGACAAACCAGCCCCAGCCAGAGGTCTTTTTTTCTCCAATCGTCGGAAAATTCCAAATAACGCGCCGCCGCCCTAATTCAAAGGTATAAATCGGAGAATAAAGCCCAAACGGAACTACTCCCAATGGGTAATACAAAAATACGTTTTTACCAATAATGCGCTTGTCTGGGGTATAGTCAAAAGTCGAGGATTTAAAATAATAATGAGGTTCAGGCAACCTGCAACTCGTAATCACTCCATGTTCCCCATACTGATGATGGCCATCATCGATCAAACGATCAGCGGTCAGGTAAACCGTTTCTTGAACGTCCTGAGGATGAATCGACATCCGAACATGGTCAAGCTCAGCCACTTGAGTATCAATGTTATATGAAACAGTTTTAGCATAAGCCGAGTGATCCTCACGCATCATCACCACACCGCCAGACCCAAATAACCAACGGCGGCGGGTATCAATCTGCAGGCTAGGGGCCTGAATGGTCGTCCCTTCCAAGGACAATTCGACATTGGACGATGCCCGAAGCAGATGATGTTGCTCATCAAAGTCAACCGACCCTGCTTTTAAACGAAGCTGATTAGGGAGTAAATCCGAAAAACAAGGTGTCGAGCAAAGTAAGATAAAAACCATGAAACCCCTCAATAGCCAATGCCACAAAGAGGTGACCATCACATCTTAGATCTCTACCGCCACAATGGTCATGTCATCACTTGCCGGGGTGCATAAGTCGTCTAAAACATCACCCAGGTACTCAGCTAGTGGGGTACTTTTAGGCCGTTTTCCTAAAATCGTTTCAAACTGGTGATACTCCAATAGGATTTCAGGATATTCACCAGCCTCTTCGTCATCGTCGCCTATGGCTTCAACGGCTTTAAATAATGGGCTGCCGTCCTTTAATTTTCTATCCATCAATCCATCACTGCAGACCATCATAACATCTCCAGATTGGATGGGGGCCGTGACGGAAGTAAATACGGCATCTT
>CAZZBY010000233.1:0-1661 GCA_964652635.1 uncultured Candidatus Marinamargulisbacteria bacterium
CAGCGTCTTAGTAGTTTGCAGTTGCCGCTGCAGGTGCATTTGCAGTGGAAGTTGCTGCTGCGTTTGCTGTTGAAGTTGGGTTTTCTGTAGACTCAGGAGCCTTTTTGCCGCAAGCCGCAACAAACAAAAGGGATAGTACACAAACTCCAAGTGCCAATTTTTTCATTTTTTTAACTCCTTAATATCTTTCTATAAATTTTAAAATAAACTAAGTACAATTTTTAACATATCACCCAAGCCCATGACAAGAGTAAAATAAAGGCATGTACCACCATAAATATATTTTGCGAACAGATGATCTATGATACGATTCCCCATCCCTAACCTATGAAAAACATAAGAAATTTCTCAATTATCGCGCATATTGACCATGGAAAATCAACCCTCTCTGACCGCCTGATACAAATTACACATACCGTAGCAGACAGAGAAATGAAGGCTCAGCTACTCGACAGTATGGAGCTAGAAAGAGAACGTGGAATTACCATCAAAATGCAGGCCGTACGACTAGACTATACGGCAAAAGATGGCGAAACCTATCACCTAAACCTGATAGATACCCCAGGACACGTAGATTTTAGCTACGAAGTCTCTCGATCCCTAGCTGCTTGCGAAGGAGCGCTCCTCCTCGTTGACGCAACACAAGGAATCGAGGCCCAAACACTCGCCAATTTTTATCTCGCCCTAGAAAATGATCTTGAAATAATCCCTGTCATCAATAAAATTGACCTTCCTTCTGCAGATGCCAACCGTGTAGCCGAAGAAATAGAGCGGGTTTTGGGAATCCCGCAAGAACAATGCGTATTGTGTAGTGCTAAAACAGGACAAGGTGTCCAAGATATATTAGAAGCAATAGTAGCCTACATTCCACCTCCAAAACCGCCCAAATTTCCACAACTCCAAGCGCTCATCTTCGACGCCCACTTTGACCCTTACAGAGGAGTCATCAGTTATGTGCGTGTCATGAGTGGTGACATCAAAAAGGGACAGCGTATCAAAATGATGTCCACAGACCGATATTTTGAAATTTTGGAGCTAGGATTTTTTAAGCCCAAAATGACACCTTCGCCAAATGGAATACAGGCTGGAGAAGTGGGATACATCATCAGTAACATCAAAAATGTGGCAGACGCAAGGGTGGGGGACACCATAACAGATTATAAAAATCCCGCACCAGAAACACTCCCGGGATACAAAGAGGCAAAACCCATGGTTTTCTGTGGCTTTTATCCCGTCGACACAGATCAATATGAAGATCTGAGAGATGCCCTAGAAAAGCTTAAGTTAAATGATGCCGCGCTTCATTTTGAGACAGAATCTTCTCAAGCACTGGGCTTCGGATTTCGATGCGGATTTCTGGGGCTTCTCCATATGGAAATTATCCAGCAAAGAATCGAGAGAGAATACAACATCGAAATCGTCGTAACCTCCCCCAACGTAACCTACAAAATCACAAAAACAAACAAAGATGTCATCCTCATCGAAAATCCTTCCAAATTTCCAACTCCGCAAGAAATAGATCTTATGGAAGAACCCTACATGGGCCTCAGCATCATCTGTCCAAACACCTATATGGGGACCGTTATCGAGCTAGCGCAAGAAAGTAGAGGCCTCTACAAAAAAGCAGAAAGCATCGATGCCGAACGCCAGCAATTGACCTT
>CAZZBY010000234.1:0-1635 GCA_964652635.1 uncultured Candidatus Marinamargulisbacteria bacterium
TGCACAATTTTCGTCATGCTTAACCATACCGGCTTCGCTGAAGCTCCGTCTCCCTGATGGTCTGCGCATGCCGATAAATTGCACATCTGACGCATTTGGCAGCAGCCCCTTGATGTCCTTTTGGGTTGTCCAGGTGATAGCATGGCCGTCAATCCAGTCGATGATGATGGGATAGTTGGTGAGGTCTCGGTCATATACCCGATAGCAGGTAATTCCCAAACGTTTTGCCCACTTTGTGAGGTGTTTATGACGTTTTTTGAGGCGATTGGTTAATTCGGTTGCTGGCAAGATGACTAGAAAAACGCTGAAAAGAGTATGCCCATTACTGGAGTTAAAATAATCCAATAGATTAAATAGACAAGGATTGGTTTTTTACCAATGATTTTTTGAGCCATCAACAGAGTAGGGATACAGGTCCCCACTGCGGCCATCATCAGAGAAAATGCGGGGCCTACAGGAAAGTGAATATCCAATAAGGCTTTCACAATGGGCACTTCTTCCCCTTCGCAGACGTAGATAGGGATGCCCATGATCATGACGATGAAGTAGGCGAGTACGGGGTGTGTTTTGGCCACTGTAATCCAGTATGGAGGGATGATATTGGTAATGGCCGCTGCGATGAGAAGCCCAATGACAAAGTATTTTCCTAATGACAGGCTAGTCTCCCACATGGTTTTGAGAAATGTGTTTTTATGCTCGTGTTCACAGCCATCGGTGCGGCAACACCCTTTGACTTCCTCGAGGGTATTTGGCATTTGAATCCCCCGTTTTTCGAGGACTTCCATGATGAGGCCGAATAAGATGCCCGCCCCCATGGCCATGACCACTCGGCCAAGTGCAAAATCAAACCCCAATAAGCCATATGTGAGGATAATCGTATGGGGCCCTAAAAGCGGCGATACCATCATAAATGTGGAGAGCGCTGGCAATCCGATGCCCTTTTCTTTAAGGCTTTTGGCGAGGGGGACGGTGGCGCATGCGCACCCTGGGAGTAATCCCCCTAATATTGCACTATACAGGAGTGATACTTTGCCTTTTTTGAGCAATCCGATGACGGAATTTAATGAAAATTTGGCTTCGATTAATGAGGCGACGGTAATGGCGACCAGGAAAAAAGGGAGTGCCATTAGGGTCATGGAGGTAAAGTCCGTTAAGATTGTGATGATGAGCGATATCATGGATGTCACTATATCAAAAAAAGTCGTAACTCCCCAGGTAGCGGAAGCTCATTTATCCCCGTTCAAAATTGAAGCCTCTAAGAAATTTAAATGCTTTTTCGAAATCGCATCAGACCTAAAAGCACCATCGATTATCTTTTGTAAAATCTCATCCCCGAGCTTAGGTGGTCTGCGAGTGATTTGGCCAGCGTTTAAGGCGTTAATGATATCTTTTGTGTCAGAGATAAGCGCATTCTCGTAGCTGATGCATGAGTGCCTTACAATGAAGTCATGATCACCTGGATTTAGGATGCAGCTACTATCCTTTCCAGATTTGTAAGTAGTTGCGTTGAAAAGCAGAACATTATCTTGTTGCTCCGCAATGACAAAGTAGATGTGGGTAGTACTGTTGGCCGGATTTCTAATTAAAAAGCAATCTCCAACAGCAACCATGCCTTAACCCGCAAAAATCATTTTA
>CAZZBY010000235.1:0-1632 GCA_964652635.1 uncultured Candidatus Marinamargulisbacteria bacterium
GCCAAGCGCTGGGCCGATTTTTGCCCAATACTCGGAAGTTTAGTGAGTTGATCAATCACGGCTGTTAAGGGGTTTTTTTCCTCCATTGAGACTTACATCCCAGGAAGTCCAAGATCTCCTGATACTGTGCTGAGTTTGGTTGTTGCGACACTTTTTGATTTTTCAGCAGCATCATTAAATGCTTTCATTAGATTTTTTTCCAGGAGGTCTTTTTTATCGGCCGCAAGTAGTGTGGGATCGATGACGACTTCGGTGACTTCAAGTTCGCCAGTCATCACGACTTTAATTCGGTCATTGAGTACCGTTGCGGTGACTTTGACCTTTTTAAGTTCATCCTGGACTTTTTTCATTTTCTCTTTCATTTCTTTGGCTTGTTTTAGCAACTTGCCCATGTCTTTTATACCTTCGAACATTCATTATCCTCCGTAGGGTTTGCCCTGACTTTTGTGATATCCCCTATGATACCAGTGTTCCATCAAATAGTTGAATGATGTGGTTGATTTTCATCGCTTGTAGCGACTCTTTTTTAGGCATTATTGAGACTTGAGCGTATGCTGTGGTCTCATGTTGCTTATGAGGCACCTGCGATGAGGGTTGTATTTCGCCTCCAATTTGCAGAGTCATCGGATGTCCAAACACCTCTTTGAGGATGGTATGGATGATGGTTTTATTACCTTCTTCTTTAAGTTTTTCTCTAAAAAACTTAAAGTCTTGTTTAAGTGAAATTCGGATAAAATCCGATTGTTTTTCGGTGAGAATTGAGTCTTTTAAGATACTAAAAACACTTTGTTTTTTATCTTTGATTTTGCTTAAGCATGCCTCCCAGGCCTGTTGGTCGGATTGGAATTTTTGAGTTAGTGCGGGGGATATCGGTTTTTTGGAGTCTGTCGCGGTGACTTTTTGGAGAGGCTGGATTGTTGGGTGTGGGGACGTTGGTGATGCCGGACTTGATGCGGAGTTGGTACGGGCGTTATCCTTTTCGGCCATTGTGCTGAGTAGTCGGACCTGAAGCAATAACTCCTGACGGGGAAACCACTTGAGGTCTAATTCGGTTTTAGCTAATGTTTCCAATAGGTCGCTGAGGTCTGTAAATTGGGCTTGTCCAATTTCTTTTTTGAGTAAAACTTGATAACCTTCATCCCCTTCAATACTGTTCTCTAAGCCCATTTTGACTAAAATCATGTCTTTGACGATGAGGATTAATTCTTGGGTCAGTTGGGTGATATTACATCCTGAACCTGAGATCCGGTCTAGTTCTGAAACGATTTCTTTCACTTTTTTGTGAAGACAATTTCCAATTAACCCCACCAGTTCATCCCTATTCATTCCTCCTAGGACGATCATCACATCCTGGTACGTCACTCTATTTCCTTTAAATGACGCCATTTGATCAAGTAACGATACTGCATCTCGCATTGAGCCTCCCGAATTTCGGGCAATCATTCTAAGTCCTGCGTCATCGATCGTGATAGATTCATTCTCTGCAATGTGACGAAGTTGAGTGATGATTTCGTGATTCATCATCATCCTAAATTGGAGGTGTTGACATCGAGAGTGAATCGTCACCGGTATTTTGTGAGGTTCGGTCGTTGCTAAAATAAATAGGGTATTTGCAGGGGGCTCTTCTAATGT
>CAZZBY010000236.1:0-1623 GCA_964652635.1 uncultured Candidatus Marinamargulisbacteria bacterium
CCATCACCTTTTTCTGAATTTTTGCATAATCCACTGGCTTAGGCACCCGAGGCGTTGCCGCAGGTTGAGGTACTGACCCTAAGGGGGGCACAGGACTTTGTGACGGAGATTCGAAGGCTCCCGCTACTCCACCACCAATACTCACAGGATCAGTCACAGGAAGAGCTGAGGCAGCTGATGGTTGTAATTGGGACAGTAGAGAAGTTAATTTAGCCACTTTGTCTTGACGTCTTTGACGACTATCACCCTCTGCTGTTTGAGCCAATTTTGTTTGTTTTGCCGTCAATTTTTTTTGAATGTCACCATACAGTCTTTCACGCTCGTCGTGGGATCCGTTACTCAAAACATGGGTAACTTTTCTTCCTAGTTTGGGGTAATACGCATCAACAGATCTAACCGACATAATTTTCATCTCCTGATCAATAAAAAGTGAGTCACTCCCTTATCGAAAATAAGAAATGAAAATTTCAGAATTGGGGACTGTTGCTAAAAAGTTGAAGCAGTAATCCGGCCAATCCGATACATCAAATCAGAGTCTGGAAGCAGCTCTTGACTGACGACAACCATACCCACACCCATGTTAAACACACGGCGCATTTCCTCCATCGGTACATCGCCTTCCTGTTGGATCACATTAAAAATATCCGGCGTCCTCACTCGGGCCCAATCAATTTCAAGATGAAGATGATCAGGAATAACCCGCTCCACATTTTCCTGCAATCCGCCACCTGTAATATGGGCCACCGCATGAATATATCCCGAAGCCAACAACGCCATAATTTCAGTCACATAAATACGGGTTGGCGTTAACAACTGCTCTACCGAAATTCCACGACGCTCACATACTTCAGGCGTCAGCACCTTGCGCACCAACGAATATCCATTACTATGAATCCCCGACGATGGAAGTGCATACACATAATCCCCAGAAAGCACTTGAGACCCATCCAAAATATGAGACTTTTCAACAATTCCCACCGAAAACCCAGCCAAATCAAAATCACCAGGTCGATATAAATCATTCATTTCAGCCATTTCACCGCCCGTCAGCGCACAACCCGCTTGCTGACAGCCCTCGACCATTCCATCGATAAGCTGCTTCATTTGCTCGGGCACTAAGGCATGGCAGGCAATATAATCCAAAAAATAAAGGGGTTTTGCACCACAACAAATCATGTCATTCACGCACATCGCCACTAAGTCAATTCCAATCGTATTTAAAATATTGTGATCAATGGCAATTTTAAGCTTCGTTCCTACCCCATCCGTACAAGACACCAATACCGGCTCGCGATATCCAGACGGCAACTGAAAGCAGCTGGCAAAGCCCCCCAACCCATTTAAAACAAGGGGAGAAAAAGTTTCAGCCACACGGGATTTAATTAATCCAACCGCCCGATTCCCTGCATCAATACTAACACCAGAAGAGGAATAATCCATAAAGCGGGATTGTACTAAACCTAGGAAAGTAAATCTAGGTCATAATCTGGGACTGTTGCGAAATGCCCTCCCAAACAAGATCATCATGTCAGTTTCAAAGTATATCCGTTGAAAATTGACATGATGATGAAACTATACTCACAGAGATTAAAAATTAAGAAACGTATCTCCAAAAATATAGCG
>CAZZBY010000237.1:0-1601 GCA_964652635.1 uncultured Candidatus Marinamargulisbacteria bacterium
ATCGAAACTTACCGCCCTCATCGCCATGCCAAGTTTTGTATGATGCACAATCCAATGGAGGACTACCATCAAGAAAACCGACACCAGAATGACAGTGACTTGGATATTATTGAGTACAATTTCTCCTGACAGGAGGGATTCAGTTGGAATCAAGGTAGGAAACACTCTAGGATCCGATCCAAACACAAGCTGCCCTACATTTTGCAAAAGAAGTGAAACACCGATTGCTGTGATAAGAACATTTAATCTTGGAGCTGATCGCAATGGGCGGTAAGCGATTCTTTCTACAACTACGGCAAGCACCACACAGAAAAACATTGTTCCAATTAAAACAGCCGTTACCAATAAGAATGGATCATGAATCCAACCCAACCACGCAGCTAAATAGAATCCCGCAAAAGCACCCATCATGAAAACTTCACTATGAGCAAAGTTTATAAATTGGAGTACGCCGTACACCATCGTGTAACCAAGAGCCACAAGAGCGTAAACGCTCCCTTGAGCCAAGCCATTAATTAAATTTTGTAAAAATGCCGTCACGTTAAGGATTAATGGTTGTGACGTATTGGTATTGTTGATTTCCTGCTACCTTAAGAACAACCGCTGGTTTCACCGCATTGCGCTCTAAATTTATGGTGATTACCCCTGTCACCGCCTGGAATTCTTTTGTCGCTGCGATTGCATCTCGAATCGATACTGGGCTTAGATCCTTGGCTCTATTCACGGCATCAATAGCGACCAAGGCGGCATCGTATCCCATCGACGACAAACCATTCGGGACTTCGCCATACTTTGCTTTGTATTCTGAAACAAAGGCTTGCACTTGTGGGTTTGAATTTTCAGGGGCGAAGTGATTACTGAAGTACCCACCATAGACAGCGTCACCACCAATTTCGGTAAGCTTTTCGCTATCCCAACCGTCTCCTCCCAGAAAAGTACCTTTGAAGCCTAATTGTCTTGCCTGTCTGGCAATCAATCCTACTTCTGTATAGTAACCGGGCACAAAGATTACATCAGGATTGGCTGTCTTTAATTTTGTCAGTTGAGTTTTAAAATCCGCATCTTGAGAAGCGTAAGATTCATCCGCCACAATTTCCCCACCCAACTTCTTGTATTCTTCGATAAAGAAGTTGGCGAGTCCCATACTATAGTCACTGCGAATATCTCTAAAAATAGCCGCTTTTTTTAAGCCTAAATTATTAAAGGTAAATTTTGCCATGACCGAACCTTGAAAAGGATCAATAAAACAGACGCGAAAAATAAAATCTCCAATCTGCGTCACTTTAGGGTTGGTGCTTGAGGGACTTATCATCGGTACTTTGTACTGTTGCGCTACGGCCCCGGCCGCTATCGATCGGCTGCTCGCCACTTCACCCAGCACCAGATGAACCTTGTCTTGAGTAATAAGCTTAGTAACAGTTGTAACTGCTTCATCAGATTTTCCCTGATCGTCGTAACTCACTACCTTAATTTGCTTGCCCTTCACCCCCCCCTTCTTGTTGGCATTTTCAACAGCCAACATAATCCCCTTGTGGGTGGACGTTCCAAACGTACTTTCAGATCCGGTCATCGATCCATATTCTCCAAATAAGACGTACTCA
>CAZZBY010000238.1:0-1589 GCA_964652635.1 uncultured Candidatus Marinamargulisbacteria bacterium
TTATCCGTCCAAATACAATTATTCCAGATTGGACACGGCAAAAGAACGTTCAAATCAAGCTAGTCAAATATCGGATACTGTGGACACAGGTCGGCCTAGCTGCAGAAACATGGAAAAAGTTCCGAACTCCTAAAAGTTCGGAACTTCTGGAATCAGGCAAACAGTATCTTGATGTACTATGGATCCCGGCACATACACTGCCCGTGTTGCGACGTTTGGGCTTGCGCACTGTAGTGACTATCCATGGCTTAGAATACCTTTGGCTCAAAGAATATGCCAACCCCCTTCAACGCTGGTATTTGCCGCTTTCTACGTTTTACGCCGCGCGCTCAGCCGATCGAGTGATTGCGGTCTCAGATTTTACCCGACATCAACTGATCAAAGAGATGCATACTAACCCTAAAAACATCAAAGTAGTACATGAGGGAGTGGAAGTGAGCGCACAAGTGCAGGAACGAACGAATACACAAATACAAACTGTCTTGAGGAAATACGGGTTACAAGATAAGCAATACCTCTTATTTGTTGGTACCGTCCAGCCGAGGAAAAACCTCGAGAAACTGGTGGAGGCGTTTAGCATTGTAGTTCGTCAGCATCCTGACTATAAACTGGTCATTGCAGGGGGAATTGGCTGGATGACAGGAGATATTTTGCGTAGTCCTAGCCGCTACCACGTGCAGGAAAGCGTGGTCTTTACCGGCAGGGTTGACCAGATAACACTCGAGAGTTTGTACCGGGGAGCCGGATTGTATGTCCAGCCGTCAATCACCGAAGGGTTTGGATTGCCAGTCCTTGAAGCGATGGCATGCGGTGTTCCCGTGATTAGCAGTGATGGGGGGGCACTAAAGGAGGTTGTGGGACCCGCGGGCGTCGTCGTGCAATTATCCGCCAATTTTGTGCAATTGCTTGCCCGCGCGATCAAACGGCTCATCAGCGATCAAACGCGACAAGCTGAACTTATTTCTATGGGTTATCAAAGAGTCAAAGATATGAGTTGGGATAGAGCTGCTCAAGAGACTCTTACTGTATTATTGGGGTAGGGATATAATTCGCAGAGCGCTAAATTCTAAATAATTATCCTAAAATCCTAAATTTATGACTATTATATAGTATAATAAATATGATCAATATTGCTATTTTAGAGATAAAGTATTGATATTTATAAGTCTTAGAGTATATTCTTATATTGATACTATGAACTATTCAACAATTTTTAAATTATCATACTTATAAGTCTATGAAATTTATCATATTTTTATGTAATTTTGCTCAAAAGATTGGCAGCAAGTATGATGAATGTTAGTATAAACAGGGAGGTTATGTTGAAGAGCGTTAAAAAGACACCTATTTTGTTAGTGAGACAATCTGATATGGTGGTAAAAAGGATGGATAAGTCAATAGAAATCTACGGAGTTCCTTTGTTTGGCACTCGCATTAACCAAGTGCTAAATAAGCTTTGGCTCCAGAGGAAGGAAATGTTGCATGTGGCGACGGTAAATAGTGAGTATATTATGGAGGCCCGAGCCAGCAAAACATTCAAAACTATATTATCACAATGTCTGACCGTGGCCGACGGCCACGGAGTGGTG
>CAZZBY010000239.1:0-1575 GCA_964652635.1 uncultured Candidatus Marinamargulisbacteria bacterium
CCCAAACGGGTCAAGCAATGTTTTAGCCAAAGGATCAACTCCCATGGCATTCATCGTAAAATCCCGACGGCTGGCCGCTTCTTTAAACGACATTTTAGCATCGGTTTTCACTACAAACCCCCGATGCCCAGCTCCCACTTTCACATCACGGCGTGGTAACGAAAAATCAAATTCCTGCTTACCCACTTTTAGCTTAAGCACTTGATAGGACTTTCCCACTATTATCACTAGTCCCAAATCATCAATGACTCGCTTCACATCATCTAAAGTATCAGCACCAAATACTTCAATATCCAAATCTGTTGCCATTCGCCCCAAGAGCCCATCTCGTACACAGCCTCCCACTAATACTGCCCAATAGCCTACGGCTTGAAAACGTTTGCAAATATCAGTTGTAATGGGTGGAAATAATTGAGAAACAGAAAAGGTCATGACTTATTATTTTTGGCTTTCTTTCATTAAATCTTCGATCAGGTCATGTAAAAAGGGTTTTGTAAACAGTCCCATGATAACACCATGTACCAATACCTCACCACTTGATAAAGTAATCGATATGAAACGCATTCTCATTACAGGCGGAGCTGGATTTTTAGGCTCGCATCTCTGCGAACGACTCTTAAGCGATGGTCACGAAGTCATTGCCATGGACAATTTTTTTACTGGGTCTAAAGCCAATATCATCCATCTCTTAAAAAACCCGTACTTCGAAATCATGCGCCATGATGTCGTCCACCCCTTTTTTATCGAAATCGACGAAATTTACCATTTAGCCTGCCCAGCCTCCCCGATTCACTATCAACATAATCCCATCAAAACCATTAAAACCTCGGTCATGGGATCTATTAACGCTTTAGGATTAGCCAAACGAATCAACGCCAAAATCCTACTCGCCTCAACCAGTGAAATCTATGGAAACCCCGACATCCACCCTCAGCCAGAATCCTACTGGGGTAACGTCAATCCCATCGGTCCCCGTGCCTGCTACAACGAGGGAAAACGTTGCGCCGAAACCCTATTCACCAACTACCACGTTCAACATAATATCGATGTCAAAATCGCCAGAATTTTTAACACTTATGGGCCAAGAATGCACCCTAATGACGGCAGGGTAGTCTCCAACTTCATCATTCAGGCTCTCCAAAATAAGCCTATTTCTCTATTTGGAGACGGCCAACAAACCAGAAGTTTTTGCTATGTAGATGATATGATTACGGGCATCATCCAACTCATGAATAGTCCTATCTCCACTCCAGTCAATCTAGGAAACCCCGAAGAAATATCCATGGCCACTCTCGCCAGTATCATCCTCAAACTCACCAACTCTAATTCGGCAATCACCTATTACCCCCTCCCCGAAGATGACCCCTTAAAGCGCCAACCCGATATCACCAAAGCCATCCAAGATCTCAACTGGACCCCCACAACAGACATCACCACTGGCTTACTCAAGACAATCGAGTATTTTCAGGCTATCTCACCCCTTTTGAGGTAGCCTCCTCCCACTACCGGATCGCTATTTCTAAACCATCCTCCAATCTGATATCATTCTCCAACAATGTCACAGAATACCCTCTA
>CAZZBY010000240.1:0-1561 GCA_964652635.1 uncultured Candidatus Marinamargulisbacteria bacterium
GCAGGGGCCAAGACAAATACCCCCGCATGGCGTTCCAGCGTAAGATGGGGGATTGTCCCCGAAAAAAAAGTATCTGGAGTTAAAACCATAGCCCCAGACACCGTTTCAAGTGACAATGGAGTCACAAAACGAAGAGCTGACTCCGTCGCAATACAGCGAACAGCCCAACCCTTCTGTACAAATAAACGAACCAAGTCCGGCACTTTATACGCCGCAATACTACCAGAAACCCCAAGTAGTACCGATGGTGAAGACATCAGTGGCTATGCAGCGAGTGATTTTTTGAGTTTTGTGCGATCTTTAGCTTTTTTCTCCTCTCGTTCCTCAGTCGCATCAAGCTCAAGCTCAGTTTCTAAAAGATTATCAAATTCATCCAACATATCTTGCTCTTCAGTATTAGGTTCCTTAATCATGATTTTGACTTGATCATCCATCAATTCTTTAATAGCAATTTCAACATTTTTAGAACGATTCTCATTAGATATTTCTACTAAAGGTTTTGCTCCCTCTTTAAGTTGTTTAGCACGTTTTCCAGCAGCAACAGACAATAAAAACCGATTTGGAAATTTATGGAATACCGACAGAAAATTTTTTTTGTCTTGATTTGTCATTGAGACTCTCCCTGTTTAATAAAATTAGTAATCAGGCCTGCAACTTCTTGAACACAGTCGTCCAATTGGTCATTCACCACAACATACGTATATAAATGTTTCTGAGATAATTCATGCCTAGCCTGTTCTAAACGGCAGTCAATCATTTCTCGAGATTCTGTCCTTCGATTGGACAGGCGATCCAGCAATACATCTTCAGACGGAGGCGAAATAAAAATACTGACTAAATCAGGATATTCTCGCCGTAGCTTCTCTGCACCTTGAACATCAATTTCAACTAAGACATGATGCCCATTGTTGATACGGGGCTCAATTTCAGATCGAGGCGTCCCATATCGATGGGAATGAACCCAACACCACTCCGAAAATTCGTTATTTTCAACCATTCTGTCAAATTGATCATGGCTCAAAAAATAATAATGATCACCACTGACTTCAGATCCTCTCGGAAGGCGAGTCGTTGCCGAAACCGACAGCGACAAATCAGGAATACGCTCAAGCAACCTTAAAATAACGGTGCCTTTACCCACTCCAGACGGGCCTGAAATCACAAATAATCGTCCCGATGTCTTGCTCATAAAAACCAAAGATCGTAGCATAGCTTATACAGGATAAGCCATAACAGAATAGCAATTTATGCCAAAATGATCAATAATAAAGAAGATTATGCAGAAAATTTATGACTATGTCGGCCACCATAACCTTCGGTTTATCAACGAATTAAAAGCATTTCTGAGCTTTAAAAGCATCAGTACAGACCCCGCCTTCAAAAACGAAATCAATGGATGTGCAGAGTTTGTACAAACTCTGCTCACCACAATTGGCTTCCCATCAGTATCCATTGATCCCACTTCCGGCCACCCCGTGGTATACGCAGAGTGGATTCATAATCCATCACTACCAACTGTCCTATTTTATGGACATTACGATGTCCAACCCGCCGACCCTTA
>CAZZBY010000241.1:0-1554 GCA_964652635.1 uncultured Candidatus Marinamargulisbacteria bacterium
GTCGCGATCGGCGCCGACGTCCAATAACATTACAGGACACCATAATCCAATATGCCCAAGCATAGGGGCCAAATGCCCGGTTAATAAATGTAAACGCCTCATACTCATTACCCGAATACCAAGCCATAAAAAACTCCATAGCATAGGCATATCCCACCATAGAACCTGTGGCCAAAATAACTTTATTCATACATTCAAGATGATGCATCGTGACCAAATCCTTCATTCCAAACAATTCTCTAGCCAAGACCATCAAAGACACAACCATCGCAAATCCAGAGAAAATCGCACCAGCAACGAAGTAAGGTGGGAAAATCGTCGTATGCCACCCAGGCAACTGAGAAACCGCAAAGTCAAAACTAACAATCGAGTGAACAGACAACACCAATGGTGCCGCAAGTGCAGCTAAAATCATGTAAGCACGCTCATAATTTTGCCAATGGCGATTAGCGCCTCGCCATCCCAAGGCAAAAATACCATACACCACTTTTCTAACCTTGGTGGTTGCGCGATCTCGAAGCGTGGCCAAATCAGGAACTAATCCGACATACCAAAACAAGAGCGACACAGTAAAGTAAGTACTAAACGCAAACAAGTCCCATAAAAGTGGACTTCTGAAATTAGGCCACATGGACATTTGATTAGGAACTGGAAACATAAAATAAGCCACCCAAATACGTCCAACGTGAATCGCAGGGAAGACTAAGGCACAAATGACTGCAAAAATCGTCATCGCTTCAGAAAATCGGTTAATTGATGTTCGCCATTTCTGCCTAAACAAAAACAAAATTGCAGAAATCAAAGTTCCAGCATGACCAATTCCAACCCAAAACACCAGATTCACAATCGCAAATCCCCAAGCTACTGGATTATTAAGACCCCACACCCCAATTCCTTCAAAAACCAAGTACGCAATCATTGAGATAAGCAATAATAAAACGCTAAAAGCACCACACAATGCAATCCACCACCACTTAGGTGCCCTCATCTCCGTCGGTTTACTGATCATGTCAGTCACCGATTCAAAATCATGATTTCCCCGGATTAAAGGAACCCGTTTAGATGGATCCAATTCAATGCTTACTGACATGTTCTGCCTCCGAACTAACTAAATCTGGATGAGGATTCCGAATAGACGCCAAGTAAGTCGTCCTAGGCTTCAGATGTAATTCTTCTAAAATATGATAATCTCTGATCACATTTCGACGCTCAAACACAGCACTTTTTTTATCCAAAATATTCCCAAAAACAATGGCATTACTGGGGCAAGTTTGCTGACAAGCAGTGAGAACTTCACCATCTTCAATCAGCCGATCTTCATTATGAGATTGAATTCGAGCCGCATTAATTCGTTGAATACAATACGTACATTTTTCCATAACCCCACGCATCCGAACAGTAACATCAGGATTAAACTGTTTCTGAAGTTGAGGATCTGGCTCTTTAAAATAATCAAACAAATGGAGTCGATCTTTATGAACCGCCTGAGGATTTCGCTGATGAAAATCAAAGAAATTAAAACGGCGAACCTTCACGGGGCAGTTATTCGAGCAA
>CAZZBY010000242.1:0-1541 GCA_964652635.1 uncultured Candidatus Marinamargulisbacteria bacterium
AGCACTGTGTCTCTACCTGGTAGGGGCCTTTTTTGCTAAAAAAATCTACAGACTCAACCTAACCAGCATCGGAGACTTTTTCAGAATTCGCTATAATGGCACCATCGAAATCATCGCCAGTGTCTTTATGGTACTCTCCTATATCGGATGGATTGCTGCTCAATTTTTAGCCATGGCCTATCTCATCAATATTGTCTTCCAAATCCCGGTATCGATAGGCCTTCTTGTAAGTGCCATAGTTGTGGGGGGATATACAATGACTGGTGGGATGTGGTCCATCTCCTTCACGGATGTGATCCACGCTGTCATGATCGTCGGCGCACTCAGCATACTATTCATTACCCAGTTCATCAAAAGCCATGGATTTCATACCGCAATCACCACATTAAAGCCAGGGTTTTTAGATTTTTTCCCCCAACCCGAAGTCAAAGACTGGCTTAAATATTGTGCAGCCTGGATCACAGTCGGGCTCGGCTCCATCCCCCAACAAGACGTCTTTCAACGAATTGTCTCCTCTCAAACCGAAAAAGTGGCCCAAAAATCATCGTATATTGCGGCAGCGATGTATTTAATCATGGGGGTAATTCCCATCTGGATTGCGTATCAGATGTCCATAATGCACCCCGAAATCATGACTGGCAACTCTCAACAAAGTTTTCTGTATGTCATAGTTCATTACACAGGGGCAATGACCCAAATTCTCTTTTTTGGTGCCTTGCTATCCGCCATTTTAAGTACAGCCAGTGGCGCAATCCTCGCTCCTGCCACCGTCTTAATCGAAAACGTCATCGGGGCCAGAACTCGATTTCAATTCAAAGATAAAACGGTGCTCACTTTACTCCGCTTAGGGGTCGTCATCATGGCCGCTTCAGGCTATTGGCTTACCCTCCACAACTCCAGCATTTTCGGTCTCGTCTCTCACGCCTCTGCCATCAGCTTAGTCACTTTATTTATCCCTATGGTATTTGGACTCTATTCCAAAAAAGCAACCTCTGAAGGGGCTTTAATCTCCATCATCCTAGGCTATCTCGCCTGGCACCTCACCCCCCAACTCTATCCAGAAATCCCTGCCGTTATCCCAGGTCTACTCGTCAGCTTGGCAGCGATGATTGTGGCAGTAAGGGTAAATCCAGGTAACACTCACCCCAAACCCTTAACCATCTTCCCCGAAAGCGCATGACCGCTTTTATACGCAATGACATCCCCCAAAATCGGACGTCCTAAAATCCAAAAATCCCCAATTAAATCCAATAATTTATGACGGGCCAATTCACACTCAAATCTCAATGGATTCAAATAATCCGTTTCTCCAATTACCACCGCATTATCTAGTGACCCTCCCAAGGCTAAACCTTGGCTTAAAAGTGATGCAACTTCACGCTCAAATCCAAAAGTTCTCGCAGGTGCAACATGGGTAGCAAAATCACCATCGATCAAATCAAATCCAACCGTCTGATCTCCGACAAAGGACTGAGGATAAGACAAATGATATTCAAAATAACACCGATCCGAAGGTCTCACTTCAATCATCCGATCCTGGT
>CAZZBY010000243.1:0-1529 GCA_964652635.1 uncultured Candidatus Marinamargulisbacteria bacterium
AAGAGTTCACGGTAGACATTGGGGATATCTCCTGCCCCTAAAGTTAATACGACATCTCCCGGCTGACCCTTTTCCATCCAATATTCTACGGCTTGTAATGGCCGTTCAAAAAATTCCACCGGTTTGGGAAAACGCCTTTGTATCGTTTGGGTCAGAAGTTCTCCTGACACCCCTTCAATGGCTTCTTCACTAGCAGCGTATATCGGCAAGATAGCCACTCCATCACAATTATCAAAACAACTGATGAACTCATCAAATAAATCTTGGACACGACTGAACCGGTGCGGTTGAAAAACTACATGGATACGCGATGTGGGGTATTGTTCCCGAGCGGCCTCTAGAGTGGCACGGATTTCTGCTGGGTGGTGAGCGTAATCATCGACAAATAAGATTTCCTTTTGTTTTCCGCGCAACTGAAATCTGCGTTGAACTCCCTGGTACGCCTGAATACCTGCAAGAGATTTTTTTCTTGGGACCAATAATTCATCGGCGATCGCTAACGCCGCCACTGCATTGAGTGCGTTATGTTTGCCTGCCACACAGAGTCTTACTGTTTCTGGGCCTGTAGGGGTGTTGACTTCGTACTCGCTCCCACCCGGAAGGCTTCGATACTCGGTGATGCCATATTGGTTATGCTTACTAAAGCCATACGTCAGACAACGGCGTGTGATTTTTGATTTCAAAAGTTGCAGGTGGGGGTCGTCTCCACAAATTACAGATAGCCCATAGAACGGGACTTTGTTGATAAAATCCAAGTAGGCCTTTCTTAGTTCTCCCATGCTGCCATAATGATCCATGTGTTCACGATCGATATTAGTGACGACGGCGATGGAAGGGGCAAGCTTATTGAATGAACCATCGGATTCGTCGGCCTCGACTACAATAAATTTCCCATTTCCTAACCGAGCATTTGTCCCGCCGAAATTATCCATTCGGCCTCCAACTACGATGGTGGGATCCAAATCTCCAGCCATCAATGCGGTTGCAACCATTGACGTTGTAGTGGTTTTGCCATGGGCGCCTGCGACTGCAATACCATATTTTAACCGCATGAGCTCGGCGAGCATCTCGGCACGGGGGATGACAGGAATTTGATTCTCTCTCGCGAATAAAACCTCAGGGTTTGTCTCAGATATTGCAGAAGAAACGACGACAAGTTGGGCGCCAGAAATATTCGTAGCTTTGTGGCCAATCGAGACTGATATCCCTTGTTGCTGAAGACTGCGAACCGTGTCGGATTGTGACTTGTCTGAGCCGCTGACGAGATAGCCCTCTCTTTTTAATAACTGGGCAATGCCGCTCATGCCGATGCCACCAATTCCTATAAAATGAATGTGATTTACTTTGTTATACATCTTGGAATTTCGAGTCCCTTTTATCAAGGGAGCTCAAAAAAGGCCAGTTATCGTTTGGTCGAGAGGGCCGACTCGATCTGATCCCCTATGATTTCTAGGGCATTTCCGGCCTGAAGCGGGCCAAAGCCACTGGCCATGGCAGAAATTTTTGCGGGAGAGAGCATGGTGTTGATA
>CAZZBY010000244.1:0-1514 GCA_964652635.1 uncultured Candidatus Marinamargulisbacteria bacterium
ACCTAAGCGGAGGTCAAAAACAACGACTCAGTCTTGCTCGATGTATCTATCACGATCCTGACATTGTTTTGCTCGATGACCCACTTTCTGCCGTCGATGTTCACACCGAAGACGTCTTAAATGAGAGATTAATTTTTGGAATATGGAACACTAAAACCAGGGTCGTGGCAACCCACCGCTTAGAAAATCTCTATCGCTATGATCAGATTCTTTTTTTGAAAAATGGAGAGATCCTTGCTTGCCAGCCACTTGAAAAATTACTTCTTGTGTCTTCTGAATTTAGAATGTTTTATTCGCACCACCAAGCAACACCTCATCCGGCCAGTGAAAAATTTAATGGCAAGAGCCAAGAATCCCAAAAAAACAATACGCTTGAACACCAGAATATTAAATTAATATCAGATGAAGACCAAGAGTCGGGTGC
Organism: uncultured Candidatus Marinamargulisbacteria bacterium; assembly: GCA_964652635.1. GTDB lineage: Bacteria > Margulisbacteria > Marinamargulisbacteria > SXXA01 > SICP01 > CAMCZW01. The sequence goes on from CAZZBY010000244.1 coordinate 425, forward strand.
TGTGAAGAGCTCACTTTACATCGATTATATTAAAGCCCTTGGTGGAAATGGCAAAAATAAAAAGTGGATCATGGTGTTGTTAATTGCCGGTGTATTGAGCATCACTGCTTTTCCCCTAATCAATCAATGGTGGCTCAGTTGGTTTACCTCTCACACCGACAGAATCTCCCCCCTTAACGGAGTCTTATTTTACGGACTTATTTCCATCTTGAGCCTTACGGTCCAAATGGGTAATCAACTTTTTTGGTTAAAACGAGGCATACAGGCGGGCATCGAGATGCATGATCAAATGCTGAAATCCGTCTTGCACGCACCTGTTCGTTTTTTTGATACAACTCCAGTAGGAAGACTGCTCCAGCGATTTTCAAGAGATTTAGAATCTGTCGATATTCAACTGCAATGGAATTTTGAATCAGCCCTGCAGTCACTTTTTCAAATCATCATTTCGCTTTCTTTAATAATATTTTCGGTGCCAATTATTTTAGTTGTCATTATCCCCATTGGCATTTTGTATTGGCAATTTCAATTGGATTACCGACGATCTGCAAGAGAAGTCAAACGTATTGATTCTGTTTCCAGGTCGCCTCGTTATGCTCACTTTAAGGAGACTCTGGGGGGACTCCCCATTATTCGCGCTTTTGGCAAAACAAGTTGGTATAAGGATCAATTTTTTCATAGGCTCGAAAGAAGTCAAAAAGCGTTTGTGAATAGTTTCCTTCTCAATCGTTGGTTTTCGATTCGAATACCGATGATCGGGGGCCTCATCTCAGGAGCAACCGCACTGTGCTTAATCTATGCAGTCAATCTCCATCATCTCAGTGCAGCCAGCGCTGGGCTTGTTGCACTTTATTCAATGTCTTTTTGGGGTGCACTTAATTGGGGAATCAGGATACTTTCTGACCTGGAGTCTAAGATGACTTCCGTGGAGCGAATTCAATTTATGTCCGCGCTTGAGAGTGAACAACATTTAGCCGAAAGAGAGTCCCTCCCTCTCAATGAGAATTGGCCAGAAAGGGGACACATCGTTTTTGAAGATGTTCATGCAAAATATGAAGTTGATTTACCCGAGGTCATTAAGGGACTTAGCCTT